>NZ_BAAKJE010000203.1:0-17569 GCF_059704565.1 Massilia sp. NBRC 108631 | reverse complement strand
TTAATTATTTTTGCAATTAGTTGCAAAAATAATTAACCCTGACCCCATTTTTTGGGCGGTTACCAGAGCTTGGTGCCGCTCAGGTCGAGCTGGGTAAGGTAGAGGCGCAGGTCGAACTCGTACTGGTGGTAGTTCGGCTCCATATACGTGCATAGCTTGTAGAAGGCTTTGTCGTGCTGCTTTTCCTTCACGTGCGCCAGTTCATGCACGGCGATCATGCGCAGGAATTCCAGCGGTACTTCCTTGAACATGGTGGCCACGCGGATTTCGTGCTTGGCCTTCAGCTTGCCGCCCTGGACCCGCGAGATCGACGTGTGCAGCCCCAGCGCGTGGTTGATGACGTGGATCTTGCTGTCGAACGCCACCTTGTCGATCGGCGCGGCGTTGCGCAGGTGCTCATTCCTCAAATCCTGGACGTACTGGTACAGCGCCTTGTCGGTGCGGATGCCGTGCGCGCTCGGATAGCGCTTTGTCAGCACGTCGGCCAGTTTGTCCTGCGCGATCAATTGCTGGACTTGCTGCTGCATTTGCTCGGAATAGGCGCTGAGGTACTTCAGGGGCTGCATATATACGGATGGCCGGATGGGTGGGGAGGCGAGAATGTATCACATTCCGCTATATAATCGAGTATATTGCGATTTTCCATGCAGAAGGAGTGCTTGATGCTGAAGAAGCTTTGTCTCGCCGCCGCGCTGGCGTCCGCCATGGGCGTTGCCAGCGCCGCCGATATTACCGTATCCGCCGCCGCCAGCCTGACCAACGCCTTCAAGGAGTTGTCGCAAGCGTACGAGGCCGCGCACCCGGGCGACAAGGTACTGCTCAACTTCGCCGCCTCGGACGCGCTGGTGGCCCAGATCGCCAAGGGCGCGCCGGTCGACGTATTCGCCTCCGCCGACCAGGAAGCGATGGACAAGGCCGAGCAGCAGCAGTTGCTGGCGGCCGGCAGCCGCAAGAACTTCGTCAGCAACTCGCTGGTGCTGATCGTGCCCGCCGCCAGCACCTTGCCCGTCAAGAGCCTGGCCGATCTGCGCCTGCCTGCCGTGGCCAGGGTCGCCATGGGCAATCCGGCCGGTGTGCCGGTGGGCCGCTACGCGAAGCAAGCGCTGGAAAAGGCCGGCTTGTGGACCGCTGTCGAGCCCAAGCTGATCTTCGGCGCCTCCGTGCGCCAGAGCCTGGACTACGTGGCGCGCGGCGAAGTCGATGCCGGTTTCGTCTACGCCACCGACGCGCTGGTAATGAAGGACAAGGTCAAGGCGGCGCTGCCGGTGCCGACCGAGTCGCCGGTGCTGTACCCGATCGCCGCGGTCCGCGCAGCGCCCAATCCCGCCGGGGGCGGCAAGTTCCTGGCGTACGCGCTGGCGCCGGCCGGCCAGGCCATCCTGGCCAAATACGGCTTCGGACGTCCTTAAACGATGGAATCGGCATGGATCGCGCTGTCGCTATCGCTGAAGGTAGCGCTGTGGGCCACTGTGCTGGACGTGGTGTTCGGCGTGGCGCTGGGCTATCTGCTGGCGCGCGCGCGTTTCCCCGGCCGCGACATGCTGGACGCGATCCTGACCCTGCCGATGGTAATGCCGCCCACAGTGCTGGGCTACTACCTGCTGGTGCTGATTGGCCGCAACGGTCCGATAGGCCACTGGCTGCAGCAGCACTTCGGCATCAACCTGATCTTTACCTGGCAGGCGGCGGTGATCGCCGCCGCCGTGGTGGCTTTCCCGCTGGTGCTGAAAGCCGCGCGTTCCGCGTTTGAAACGGTGGACACGCAACTGGAGGACGCCGCCCGCGTTCTGGGCGTGTCGGGCACCGGCGTATTCCTGCGCGTGACCTTGCCGCTGGCCTGGCGCGGCGTGCTGGCGGGAACCTTGCTTGCCTTCGCGCGCTCCATGGGCGAATTCGGCGCCACGCTGATGGTGGCCGGCAGCATCCCCGGCAAGACGCAAACCCTGTCGATCGCCGTCTACGAGGCGGTACAGGCGGGGCAGGACGACACCGCCAATCTGCTGGTCATCATTACTTCGGTGACCTGCGTGGCGGTGCTGGTGCTGGCCAACAAACTCACGCCTACGCGGCAGCCCTGACATGCAGATCCAGCTCGATATCGCCAAGACCCTGCGCGCCGGCCCGCGTGAATTCACCCTGAAGGCGCGCCTGCGCTCCGACAGCCGCCGCATCGTTATCTACGGCGCGTCCGGGGCGGGCAAGAGCATGCTGCTCAAGGCCATCGCCGGACTGATCACGCCGGACGCCGGCAGCATTGAACTGGGCGGTCGCCGGCTGTTCGACAGTGCCGCGCGCATCAACCTGCCGGTGCAGCGCCGGCGCGTGGGCTATCTGTTCCAGGACTACGCGCTGTTTCCGCACCTGAACGTGCGGCAGAATATCGTGTTCGGGCTGAGCCGGGGCTGGTCTGGTCGGGGCTGGCCGAATCTGGACTGGTTCAATCCCGCTCCGCGCGTCGATGGCGAACGGCTGGAGTACTGGCTGGAAGCCTTCCAGCTGCAGGCGGTGGCGCAGCAGTTGCCCTCGCAGTTGTCGGGCGGGCAGCGGCAGCGGGTGGCGCTGGCGCGTGCGCTGATCGCCGATCCAGCGGCGCTGCTGCTGGACGAGCCCTTCGCCGCGCTGGACCCGGTGCTGCGCGTGCGCATGCGCGAAGAGCTGGACGCCTTGCAGCGCCGGCTGAATATTCCCATGCTGATGATTACCCATGACCCGGAGGACGCGCGCGTTTTCGGCGGGCATGTACTGACGATGGCCGACGGCGCCGTCATCGAGGAGAATGGCAATGGCGGATGACGACAAGGAACTGGCCTTGGACGGCAAGGTCTGGATGACGGTGGGCGGCGAGCACCTGGGGGGCTCCAACCGCGTGGCGCTGCTGGCCAGCATCGCGGCATGCGGCTCCATCACGCAGGCCGCCAAGGCGGTGAAGATGAGCTACAAGGGCGCCTGGGACGCCATCGAGGCGATGAACAACCTGGCCGGCGAGCCGCTGGTGGAACGGGTTGCCGGCGGCAAGGGCGGCGGCGGTACGCGGCTGACCAGACGCGGCGCGCAGCTGGTGGAGAACTTCCACAAGATCGAGCGCGAGCACCGCCTGTTCGTGGAACACCTGAGCCGCCAGTCGCACGCGCTGGCTGATGATTTCCTTTTGATCCAGACCATGAAAATGAGAACCAGCGCCCGCAACCATTTCGCCGGCACTGTGTCGGCCATCAAGACCGGCGCCGTGAACGATGAAGTCACCATCGCCATCGTCGGCGGCCAGCAGGTCGTGGCCATCATCACGCACGAGAGCACTGCCGGCCTGGGATTGCAGGTGGGATCGGAGGCGTTCGCGCTGGTGAAGGCGTCGTCGGTGATTGTCGCCACGGAGGCCGAAGGGGCGCGGCTGTCGGCGCGCAACCAGCTCAAGGGCGTGGTCTCGCGCCTGGTGCCCGGCGCGGTGAGCGCGGATGTGAGCATCGCGCTGCCGGGGGGCGGCACCATAGGCGCCACCGTGACGCTGGAAAGCAGCCAGGCACTGGCGCTGGAGGAGGGCATGCAAGCTACGGCCCTGTTCAAGGCCTCCAGCGTGATCGTGGGCGTGCCGGCTTGATGGCCTAGCGGCGGTTGCCCAGCGCGAGTATGGAGATGCCGGAGGCCACAAAGGCCACGCCGGCACCGACGTTGAGGCCTTTGGTGGCGCGCGGGCGCTGCGCCATCCAGTCCGACAGCTTGGCCGCGTAGCAGCCCATGAGCGCAAAGATGGCGGCCGTCAGTACGGCGAAAATCGCGCCGTAGGCCAGCATCTGCACCGTCACCGAGCCGCGCTCGGCGCTGACGAACTGCGGGATGAAAGCCAGCACGAACAGCCCGGGCTTGGGGTTGAGGATGGTGGAGAGCAGGCCGCTGGCGAAGATGCTGCGCAGGCTTTGCCGCGCGGCGGGCCGGAACGAGATCAGGCCGTGCGAGCTGAGTGCCTTGTAGCCGAGGTAGAGCAGGTAGGCGGCGCCAACCAGTTTGACGGCCCAGAAGGCGGCGGGCGAGGCCTGGATCAGCAGCGTCAGTCCAAGCGCCGCAGCGATGGAGTGCAGCATGATGCCCAGCCCTGCGGCGGACGCGGACAGGGCGGCGGCGGCGCGGCCCTGGCTCAGGCCACGGCTGATGGCCAGGATGTTGTCGGGGCCGGGAGCGATGACCAGCAGCAGGACGGCCGCCACGTAGGCGGCCAGGGTGTCGAGGGGGAACAGTGCCATGTCGGAGCGGACCTTGTGGTTGAGGTCCGACCGATTCTAGCATGCCCGGCTGACAAGGTTTTAGCGGGTCGATTCGAACAGGAACCAGATGCGCTGTTCGGCCTCGTCGATCCAGTTTTCCAGCAGGCTGGCGGTGGCGATATCGTTGTCCTGGTCGCAGATCTCGTGCACTTCGCGCATGAACTTCACCAGTTGCTGGTTGTCTTCACGCAATTCGTTCAACATGGCCACCGGATCGACGTATTCGGCGTTGTTGTCCTTGATGCGCTGCAGTTCCGCGATATGGCTCACCGAGCGCAGCGTGCTGCCGCCCAGCTTGCGCACGCGCTCGGCCACCGGGTCCAGCATGGCGTAGACGGCGGTGGCCTGCTCGTCGAGCAGCAGATGGTAGGAGCGGAAGTGCGGGCCGCTCACGTGCCAGTGGAAGTTCTTGCACTTGATGTAGAGCGTGAACGCATCCGCCAGCAGGCGGTTCAGGCCCAGCGTGACTTCCTTGCGGGCTTTCGAGCCCAGGTCGGTCGGGGTGGTCAGCGCATCGCCGCCCTGTTTTGAAGTTGCAGTCATGTCTGCCTCGTGATGGTGGGTAGAATCGGTAGCAAACGCTGGCCCTTGCCAGCGGGCCTGCCGATTCTAGCCCAGCACGATGAAACACGGCGGACGCTATGGTGCAGTGTGCGCCTCTGTCATAAGGGGGATGAAAGCGGCTGTGCACTGCGGGGCGCGCCGCGCAGGCCATGTTCGCCTCATTGCTTGTCGTCCGTCTTGGCGCCGCTGCCGCCCTGGCGGTTGCCCGCAGCGCGGTTGGCGGATTGGCGGCTCTCGCCGCCCTTGCGGCCTATCTCCGCCATGTGCTCGCGGTCGCGGCTGACCGCTTCGCCGCCTTTCTGGCCGGCGCGGCGCGCTTCCTCGGAGTCGAATTCGTGCGCCGTGCCCTTCTGGTGTGCAGCCTGTCCGCCTTTGCTCGCGATGCTGCGTTGCTGCGCTTCATCCATCGCCGCGAACCCGCGTTTTGCCGTGCCTTTGGTGGCGCTGCCTTTGCCTTGATCGCCTTGATTTGTAGCCATGACCCTTCTCCTTGATCGTAGTGAACGTTGGACGGGCAGCCAGGCTGGCTGCTCCGTCAATTAGAGAAGTGTCATGGCGCTTAGTTCCGCGAGAATGGCGTTCAGGCGACTTTCAGCACAAGCTTGCCGAAGTTCTTGCCTTCGAACAGCATCGTCAATGCCTGCGGGAAGTTTTCTATCCCCTGCACCACGTCTTCCTTGCTCTTGATCTTGCCTTCCTTCAGCCAGCCCGCCAGCGCGGCCACGCCCAGGTGGTAGCGGTCGGCGTAGTCGAACACCACCATGCCCTCCATGCGCGCGCGGTTCACCAGCAGCGACAGGTAGTTGGCGGGGCCTTTCACGGGCGTGGTGTTGTTGTACTGGGAGATCGCGCCGCAGATGACGATGCGCGCCTTCATGTTGATGCGCGTCAGCACGGTGTCGAGGATGTCGCCGCCCACGTTGTCGAAATACACGTCCACGCCTTGCGGGCAGTGCTCTTTCAGGCCGTCGCGCACCGAGCCGGTCTTGTAGTCGATGCAGGCGTCAAAGCCCAGTTCATTGACCACGAAGTCGCATTTCTCCTTGCCGCCGGCAATGCCCACCACGCGGCAGCCGAGCTGCTTGGCCACCTGGCCCACGGTCTGGCCGACCGCGCCTGCCGCGCCGGACACCACCACCGTTTCGCCGGCTTTCGGCTGGCCCACTTCCAGCAGGCCGAAATAGGCCGTCATGCCCGGCATGCCCAGGGTGTTCATCCACGTGGTCAGCGGCGCCAGCCGGCCGTCGATCTTGAAGAAGGAGGCGCTCTTGTCGTCCGCCGCACCTTGCCAGTAGGATTGCACGCCGATGCCGCCGGACACGATATCGCCCACCGCGTACTTCGGCGACTTCGATGCCACCACTTCGCCCACGCCGCCGGCGCGCATCACTTCGCCGATGGCGACCGGGCGGATGTAGGATTTGGCGTCGTTCATCCAGCCGCGCATGGCCGGGTCCAGCGACAGGTAGAGCGTCTTGACGGTGATCTCGCCGTCCGCCAGTTCGCGCAGCGGCTCGGCTGCCTTCTGGAAGTCGGTTTCTTTGGCCATGCCGACCGGACGGCTGGCCAGGCGGAATTGCAGGTTCTCCAAGGTCATTTTGTGTCTCCAAATAGTGAGTGCTTGAACTATAACTTAGAATTGAACGATCGTGCTATTTTTCAAATAAATGGAACTGCCGCGCAGGCGTGCGACAATAGCGGGTTGATATTCGTCTAACCTGAAATTTTTTGACATGACGCATCCAGAATACATCCTTACCCTGTCCTGCCTCGACCAGCGCGGCATTGTGCACCGCGTGTCAGGCTTCTTGGCCGAACACGGTTGCAACATCATAGACTCCGCACAGTTCGGCGACGCCGAATCGCAGCTGTTTTTCATGCGCGTGCATTTCTCGCTGGACGAGCCGGGCGTCAACGACGAGCAGCTGCGCGCCGATTTTGCGCAGCTGGGCGAGTCCATGAAGCTGGACTGGGAGCTGCGCGACGCGCGCGCCAAGCCGCGCGTGATGCTGATGGTCTCGAAAATCGGCCATTGCCTGAACGACCTGCTGTTCCGCTACAAGAGCGGCCTGCTGCCGGTGGAAATTCCGGCCATCGTGTCCAATCACATGGACTTCTACCAGTTGGCGGCCAGCTACAACATTCCCTTCCACTACCTGCCGCTGGCGGCCGGTGCGCCGGAAGAGGCCAAGCTGGCGCAGGAAGCGCGCATCATCGAGCTGATGGACAACCACAAGATCGACCTGGTGGTGCTGGCGCGCTATATGCAGATCCTGTCGCCGCAGCTGTGCGCCCGCCTGAAGGGCAAGGCCATCAATATCCACCATTCCTTCCTGCCCAGTTTCAAGGGCGCCAAGCCGTATGCGCAGGCGCACCACCGGGGCGTGAAGCTGATCGGCGCCACCGCGCACTTCGTCACCAGCGACCTGGATGAAGGCCCGATCATCGAGCAGGACGTGGAACGGGTCGACCATTCGATGGACGCGGACACGCTATCGGCCATCGGCCGCGACGTCGAATGCGTGGTGCTGGCGCGCGCCGTGAAATGGTTCACCGAACACCGCGTGCTGCAAAACGGCGCCAAGACCGTCGTATTCAAATAACCTTACCGAACATAGAAGTGTGCAATGGCCCTCAAAGCAACAATCTACAAAGCCGAATTATCGATTGCGGACATGGACCGCAATTACTACGACACGCACCTGCTGACGCTGGCGCGCCATCCGTCTGAAACCGACGAACGCATGATGGTGCGCCTGCTGGCGTTCGCCATCCACGCACACGAGCACCTGACCTTCACCAAGGGCTTGTTCGACACCGACGAGCCGGACCTGTGGCAGAAGGACCTGACCGGCGCCATCCAGCTGTGGATCGAAGTGGGCCAGCCGGACGACAAGAAGCTGATGAAGGGCGCCGGCCGCTCGGAGCAAGTGGTGGTGTACAGCTATAACGCCACCAGCCATATCTGGTGGAAGGCGCTGGCCAACAAGGTCGACCGCGCCAAGAACCTCAGCGTGATCAACCTGCAGTCCGAGGCGACCGAGCAGCTGGCCAAGATGGCCCAGCGCACCATGCAGCTGCAATGCACCATCCAGGACGGCCAGATCTGGCTGACCGACGGCACCGAAACCGTGCTGATCGAGCGCGAAACGTTCAAGGGCGAGCGCTAGTACCCTGTGGCGCTGTGGCAGAATGTGCCAATGCGCCGCTACTTTTTCGCACTTACGCTCATCGCTTACGCGGGCGCCGCCCTGGCGCTGACGCAGGCCGAAGTCATGGCCGGCGCCGAGCGGATGTACCGCGAGCAGATGCGCGAGCTGCAGGCCCGGCACCAGCTGGACGCCGATCCCGCTTTCCATCAGCGCGTGCAGCGCGTCGTCAAGCCCCTGATCGCGCAAGCCGTGCACGATTATCCCGAATCGGCCGGCTGGCAGTGGGAAGTCCACACCACGCCGGAAGACGACGACAATGCTTACGCCATGGCCGGCGGCAAGCTGCTGGTCAGCCGCGCCTATGTCCACAAGCTGCAGTTGACGGACGCCGAGCTGGCCATGCTGCTGGCGCACGAGATCGCGCATGCGGTGCTGCGCCATAATTTGCTGGAGTACGAGGAAGCGATGCGGCTGGAACCGGCCTGGCGCGGGCGTCCCTTCGCCGAGCTGGAAGACGCGGTGGACAACGACTCGGCGTTGATGCGCAAGCTGGCGCCGCTGGGCATGCAGCAGGAGGCCGAGGCTGACCGCGAAGGCCTGAAGCTGGCCTGGCGCGTGGGCTGGTCGGCGCCCATGCTGGCGCGCTATTTCCACAAGCTGGCGCGCGCCAGCCATGCACCCAACTTCGAACAGTTCGCGCATCCTGCGCCGTCGCAGCGCTGGAAGGCGGCGCAGGAGCTGGCAGCCATGCTGGAAGCGGCGGGGCGCTAGCTAATGTATAATTTCGCACCATGCAAATGAAATTGGCAAACAGGTGGAAACACCAGGCGCTGTGGATCTGGATCGCGGTCATCGCGGTGCTGATGAACGCGCTTGCGCCGTCGATTTCGCACGCCATGGCCGAAGGTAACCCGGCCGCCTTTGAATTCTGCCGCGCCGACAAGAGCAAGCCTCTGCCGGCCGCCTTCCTGCTGATGGAAGACGGCAGCGACAGCAAGGCCATGTCGATGGGCGAGGATTGCGGCTATTGCTTTACCCACGCCGGCTCGTTCGGCATGCCGCCGTCCCTGGTTTCCGGCCTGCCGTTCGCCGCGCAGTCCCAGGTTCACCCCTTCCTGTTCTATCGCGCACCGCAGCCGCTCGCGGCCTGGTCGGCGTCGCGCCCGCGCGGGCCGCCTGCGCAAGTCTGAATCTGCTTTACAACTGCGTCCTTGCCCTGCCAAGGCGCATCCCGTAATCGTTTCAGAGGTAGATATGAAAACCAAATTCCTGGCATCCGTGTTGCTGTTCTCCGCCGCCTGCGCACAAGCGCAAGTCACCGTCAAAGACCCATGGGTGCGCGCCACCGTGCCCGCCGCCAAAGCCAGCGGCGCCTTCATGCAGCTGCAATCGGCGCAGGATGCGCGCCTGGTTGAAGTGCGCTCCAGCGTGGCCGGCAGCGCCGAAATCCATCAGATGGCGATGGAGAACAATATGATGAAAATGCAGCAGGTGGACGGCATCGACCTGCCTGCCGGCAAAACCGTGGAGCTGGCGTCCGGCGGCTACCACATCATGCTGATGCAGCTGAAACGCCAGCTGAAAGAGGGCCAGACCGTGCCGCTCACGCTGGTGGTGCGCAAGAAAGACAAGAAGCTCGAGACCATCGAGCTGAACGTGGCCGTGCGGCCGCTGACCTATTCCGCCAAGTGAGGCCCGCCATGAAGAAGATTCTTGTTTTCGCCGCAGCCGCGGCGGGCGCGCTGCTGTCCGCGCAGGTGTACGCGCACGTGACGCTGGAGCAGGCCACCGGCCTGGCGGCCAGCTACCAGAAGCTGACCTTCCGCGTCGGCCACGGCTGCGACGGCAGCCCGACCAGGGCCATCACCGTGATGCTGCCCGAATCCGTGACCGGCGCCAAACCCATGCCCAAGCCGGGCTGGAAAATCCGCACCGTGGAAGGCAAATTGTCGGTGCCGGTGGAGTCGCACGGCCGCAAGATCACGACCGCCGTGCGCGAAGTGACATGGAGCGGCGGGCCGCTGGAGGACGCGTATTTCGACGAGTTCACCGTGCAGGTCAAGCTGCCTGCGGAAGCGGGCAAGCTGTATTTCAAGATCGTGCAGGAGTGCGTGAAGGGCAGCATGGCCTGGGATGAGCTTCCCGGCGAAGCGGGCGTCAAGGTTCTGGCGCCGGCACCCGTACTGAACGTCCTTCCGGCAGAAGGCGCCGCCCACCAGCACTGAGAACATCATGAACAAGTTTAAACGCAAGCCGCTGGCAGTGATGCTGGCGGTGATGGGCGCTGCTGCGTCCGTGATTTGTCCTGCGCATGCGGATCATGCCGTGGTCACCGTCAACGGCGGCCGCCCAAGTTCACTGCCGGCGCAGATTCCCACCACCATGGAAGGCATCACCGGCGCCCAGATCGAAGACCGCATCAACGCCAGCGACAGCGAGGATGCGCTGAAATACCTGCCCAGCCTGAACGTGCGCAAGCGCTACATCGGCGACTACGACCATGCGGTGCTGGCCAGCCGCGCGTCCGGTACCGGTAACAGCGCGCGCTCGCTGGTGTACGCGGACGGCATCCTGCTGTCCAATTTGCTGGGCAACGGCGCCACCTATACGCCGCGCTGGGGCATGGTGACGCCGGAGGAGATCGAGCGGGTGGATGTGCTGTACGGGCCGTTTTCGGCAGCCTATCCGGGCAACTCGGCCGGCGCCGTGGTGGACTTCCAGACCCGCATGCCGACGCGGCTCGAGGCGCACGTCAAGCTGTCCGGCTACGGCCAGGGCTTCAAGCAGTACGGCAGCGATACCCGCCACTACGGCAAGCAGGGCAGCGCATCGCTCGGCAACCGGCAGGGGGCGTGGTCGTGGTGGGTGGACGTGTCGCGCCTGGACAGCAATGGCCAGCCGATCGGTTTCGCCAACAGGCAGCGTACGCAGGGCACGCCGGACAGCGGCGGTGTGCCGGTGACAGGCGCGATTGCGGACCGCAACCCGGCCAACAAGGACTGGCTGATCCTGGGCGCGACCAACCAGATCCATACGGTGCAGGACCATGCCAAGGTGAAGCTGGCCTACGAGCTGTCGCCGATTCTGCGCGCCAGCTACACCCTGGGCTGGTGGAAGAACGGGGCCGAGCGCAGCTCGCAGTCCTATCTGCGCGACACGGCCGGCAAGCCGGTGTACAAGGGCGACATCAACGTGGACGGGCTGCGCTACAGTCTCCTGCCTTCGGACTTCGCGCCCAGCCGGGGCAATCTGGAGCACCTGATGCACGGTTTCTCGCTCAAGCAGCACAGCAAGGGGGTATTCAGCTGGGAGGTGGCGGCCAGCCTGTACGATTACGCCAAGGACCGCGTGCGCACGCCCACCGTGGCGGTGCCGGACCGGGACACGAACGGGCAGGGCAACGTCACCGACATGGGCGGCAGCGGCTGGAACACGCTGGCGCTGAAGGGCACGTGGCGGCCCGGCGCCGGCGCCGGCGCTGCCGCCGCAGGATGGACCGCGCACGTGGTCGATTTCGGCCTGCAGCGCGAGGGCGCCAAGTTGCGCACGCATGTCTTCAGCAGCGCGGACTGGATCGGCGCGGGCGACGGCAAGCACGTCTCCACCTTCAACGGCGAGACGCGCCTGGAAAGCCTGTATGCACAGGACACCTGGCGCATCGGCGAGCCGTGGAAGGCGACGCTGGGCTTGCGCTTCGAGCGCTGGCAGGCCTTCGGCGGCGAAGTCTCCAATGCGGCCAGCCTGGCGGCCAGGCCCGGCACCGGCGGCCTGCTGGGCTTCCCTGCGCGCAGCGAGAACAGCTGGTCGCCCAAGGCGGCGCTGTCCTACCGGGCGGCCGACCTGTGGACACTGAAGGCGTCCACCGGCCGCGCCGTGCGCAACCCGACTGCGGCCGAGCTGTTCCAGGGCTCCATCGTGGATGGCAGGATCATCAACACCGATCCGTCGCTGCGCGCCGAGAAATCCTGGACCAGCGAGCTGACCGCCGAGCGCGCGCTGGAGCGCGGCACGCTGCGCACCACCGTGTTCCACGAAAACACGCGCGACGCGCTGTACTCGCAGGCGCTGACGCCAACCGTAAACACGGTGCAGAACGTGGGCGAGATCCGCACCACGGGGCTGGAGCTGTCCTACCAGGCGGAGCACGTGCTGGTGCGCGGCCTGTCGCTGACCGGCAGCATGACCTACGCCGACTCGGAGATCGTCCGCAACGACAAGCTGCCGGCCAGTGCAGGCAAGCGTCAGCCGCGCGTGCCTGACTGGCGGGCGACGCTGCTGGCCTCCTACCACGTTGGCGACAAATGGACTACCAGCCTGGGCGCGCGCTACAGCGGCCGCCAGTACGGCACGCTGGACAACAGCGATCCGAATGGCGCCACTTATACGGGTGTGTCGGACTATTTCGTCACCGACGTGCGGGTGCGCTACCGCTTCAACACGCAATGGACCGGTTCGTTCGGCATCGATAACCTGAACAACCGCAAATACTGGGCCTTCCACCCGTACACCCAGCGCACGGTGATTGCGGAACTCAAGTTCGACCTGTAAGTTCCCCGGCCCGGCTCTGTCCGGGCTGAGGTTGCCGCAGCCGGTGCCGCCCCCGTGTTTCGGTGCAGCTCGAATCCGCCGGTTCCCGGCAGCTGCAAGAGTGGCTGGACCGCTTGCTGGGTGGCGCCTCCGCACAAGAGTTGTTCAACATCAAATAACGCAGCCCGGCGGGGTGTGCGCCTGCCGGGCTGAAGTAACCTGTCTTGCTTGCAGCAGTCGTGTGCTACTGCGGGCTGGCGCCCAGGCGCTTGACGTTGCCCGAACCCATGATGGATTTGCTGATCTGCGGGTCGCCGTAGTAGCCGATGTCGCCGGAACCGGCCACGCTCAGGTTGAGCGACTGCTTGGCCCACACCGTGGCCTGGCCCGAGCCGCCGATGCTGACCGAGGCGTCGCGCGCGGCCAGCTGGCCGATGTTGACCTTGCCCGAACCGCCGATCGACACCTTCAGCCGCTCGGTATTGCCGCTTGCCTTCAAGCTGCCGCTGCCCCCCAGCGACACCGATACCGATTCGCTTTCCATGCCGCGCACATTGATGGCGCCCGAGCCGCCCACGTCGAAAGTCAGGTTGGCGCCTTTCAGGTTTTCCGCGTCCACGGTGCCCGAGCCGCCCACCGAGATCCGATCGAGACTCTTGGCCTGCACGATAATTTTCATGTTGCGCGTGTCGAGCCGCATATTGCGTTTGACCGGGCGCACGCGCAGCGTTTCGTTTTCCACCACCGTCTCCACCAGCGCCTGCAGGTTGTCGTCGGTCTCGATGGTGATGCTGTCGGTGTTGCCGATGCGCACTTCGGCCTCGCCCGGCAGCGCAAGCGCCAGGCCGGTGAAGTGGCCGACGTCGCGGGTCTGCTTGGTGATCTTGCCGTTGCCTTGCACGCGCTCGCCGCCGCCCAGCCAGCTGAACGGACCGGCTTGCACCTGGGCGGCGGGAACCATGATGGCCAGGGCGCTGGCGGCCAGCAGCGTGGCACGGGCTGCGTTGCGCAGGGCGGAGCGGACGGTCGGGTTGATTGCCATGTTGTGATCTCCTGGTTGATCTTGTCGTGAATCTGGTTCGATGGTGGGATAGTAGGGAAACCGCGCCGCCGCCGCCCGTCCCATGCGACAGACTGCACGGACGGCGGAATAGAATGCATTCCGCAGGGGGGCGGCGCGCGCCATGCGGTATCATGCTGGCTGTAACTACACTGGAAACACATGCTGATCATTACCATCAAACAGGGCAAGGAAAAGAGCCTGCTGGCAGGCGACCCCTGGATTTATCCGACCGCCATCGAGCGCGTCGAAGGCCGCCCGCAGGAAAAGGGCAAGGCCGGCGCCACCGCCACCGTGCAATCGTCGTCGCGCAAATTCCTGGCGCGCGCCGCCTACAACGCCCACGCGGTGCAGATCCGCGCCCGCGTCTGGACCTTCCGCGAAGACGAGCCGGTGGACCACGCCATGATGAAGCGCCGCGTCAAGGCCGCCATCGCCAGGCGCGCGTCCGCCGTGGCCAAGCTGGGGCCGGAAGACCTGATGCAGCTGATTAACGCCGAGGAAGACGGCCTGCCCGGCCTGGTGGTGGACTACTACGGCGGCCCGGCCGGCTTCCTGCTGTGCAGCTTCCAGGCCGGCGCCGTCGACGCCTGGAAAGTGCCGATCGTGCAGGCGCTGCTGGCCGAGACCGGCTGCCCCAACGTGTTCCAGCGCGCCGACGAGGAGTTGCGCAAGGGCGAGGGCTTGCCGGTATTTACGCGCGAACTGGCCGGGCTCCCGCCACCGCCCAAGTCGGTTGTCAACCAGGGTGGCGTAAAGGTCTACATGGACCTCAAAACAGGCTTTGAATTCCCCAAGCGTCCCGTATAATCTTTCCAGGCGACATTTTTTACCCGGAGAGTAGAGTACGATGGACAATCACCAGTCTTCGCAGATCCGCACCCTCAGCTATGAAGAGAACGAAGACCATCCGGTCTTCGGCACCCTGGTCGAGCAGATCCTGCATCTGCTCAATTCCAGGCTCAGCTTCAGCGACATCCTGATCCACCAGAACAGTCCCCTGCTGCTGCGCCAGCCCAAAGGCCTGGTGGCGGTGACGGATTCGCCCATCACGCGCGAGGAGCTGGAGGAATTCTTCGAAGTGGTGGAGCCGAACTGGCGCGAACGCATCCAGGACCGCGCTTTCGACCGTTCCATCGACCTGCACACGGCACGCATCCGCGCCAACTGCTTCACGTTCCAGGGCAAGAAGCGGCTCGGCTGCGTGATCCGGCGCTTCCCCAAGGAACCGCATGCGATGTCGCAGCTGGGACTGCGCGCCAACGAGCAGAAGTTCTCCCAGCTGACCAGCGGCCTGGTGCTCATCATCGGCGACACCTGCCAGGGCAAGTCCACCACCATCGCCTCCATGCTGGACGAGATCAACAAGACGCGCTCCGGCCACATCATCACCATCGAAGACCCGGTGGAGACGCTGATCCCGCAGCGCCGCTGCATCGTCACCCAGCGCGAGGTCGGCTTCGACGGCGACGTGGAGAGCTTCTACCTGGGAGCGCTGGACGCGCTGCGCGAGCGGCCGGACGTGATCGTCATCGGCGAAATCCGCGATGCGCAGACGGCGCAGGAAGCGCTGGCGCTGGCCGAATCCGGCCCGCTGGTGCTGGCCACGCTGCACGCGCGCTCCACCGAACTGGGACTGCAGAAGATGCTGCGCATGCTGGGCAACAGCGAGCCGCAGCAGCAGGCGCTGGCGCACGCGCTGCGCGGCGTGCTGTGCCAGGCGCTGCTGCCGTCGGTGGAGGGCAACCGCTACCACCTGGCCACCGAATGCCTGACCATGAATCCGGACGTGGCGCGCCTGATCGAGAACGGCAGCATCGCCGGCATCCGCGACTGGATGGAAACCAAGGGCGGCGACGGCTGCCACACCATGAACGCCGCGCTGCGCGTGCTGCTGGCCGAAGGCAAGATCGCCATCGAGGATGCGCGCAACGCCACGACCGACCGCCTCGGCCTGGCCGGGTAGCGGCGGCTTGGCAGGGCGGCCCAAGCCGCCCTGCCTGCTAATCCAGCGGCACCGTGCGGTAGCGGTTCACGTCGTTGCCGCTGACCGGCGGCGCGTTGTTGCCCCAGTCGCTGCGCAGATAGGACACCACGGCCGCCACCTCGTTGTCGTTCAGCTTGTGGCTGAACGGCGGCATGCCGTAGGGCCGCGGATTGCCCGCCGTGCCGGGCGCGAAGCCGCCGTTGAGCACGATACGGATCGGATTGACCGCCTCGTCCATCAGCAGCGCGCGGTTGCCGGCCAGCGGCGGATAGTGCGGCGGCAAGCCCTTGCCGGTCACCCCGTGGCATTCCACGCAATGGGCGGTGTACAGCCGCGCGCCGGCCTCCAGCTGCGCGCGCGCCTCCGGCGCCGTGCTGCGCTCGTAGCGCTCCGCCGGTTCCTGGCGCGGCAGCGTTTTCAGGTACACCGCCATCGCTGCCACGTCTGCGTCGCTCAAGTGCTGCAAGCTCTCGCGCACCACCTCGGCCATCGGCCCGAACACGGTCGCGCGCGGCGAGATGCCGGTCTTCAGCAGCTGCTCCACATCCCGCTGCGCCCAGTCGCCCAGGCCGGCCTCGCGGTCGGACGTGAGCGACGGCGCGTACCAGCCCAGCACCGGTATCAGCCCGCCGGACAAGCCGTCGCCGGACGCGCCCAGCGCGTTGCGGGTGCTATGGCATGCGCTACAGTGGCCCAGGCCCTGCACCAGGTAGGCGCCGCGGTTCCAGTCCGCGCTTTGCGCGCTGTCGGTGCGGAAGGCGGCGGGACGGAAATACAACGCGCGCCAGAATGCCAGGCCGATCTGCTGGTTGTAGGGGAAGCGCAGCTGGTGCGGCTGGTTGGCCTGCTTCACCGGCGCCAGGCTCTGGAAGTAGGCGAACAGCGCATCCGAATCGTCGCGCGTGATGTGGGTGTAGCTGGTGTACGGGAAGGCCGGATACAGCATGCGGCCGCCGCGCGATTTGCCGTTGTGCAGCGCGCGCCAGAAATCGTCCGCGTTCCACTGGCCGATGCCGGTGTCGCGGTCCGGCGTGATGTTGGGCGAGATCACGCTGCCGAACGGCGTTTGCAGCGCGCGTCCGCCGGCGTAGGGCGCGCCGCCGCGCGGCGTGTGGCAGGCCATGCAGTCGCCGGCCCGCGCCAGGTAGGCGCCGCGCGCCACCCGCTCGGCCTGCGGCAGGGCGGCCGTCTTGCTCAGCGGCGGCAGCGGATCGTCGGCCGGGTACAGCATGAAGCCGGCGCCGGTGGCCAGCGCCAGCACGGCGATGGCGATGATGGGCAGTTTGCTCATGGCCGGACCTCCGCTGCCGGCGCGCCGGGACCGCCTGGCGAGCCTGGGGCGCCGGACGAGCCTTGCGCCACGCCGGCGCTGCCGCATTCCAGCGGCAGCGGCATGGCGATGGAAGCGGCCGGACGGGCTTGCGCGTCGGCCGGCTGCGAGGCCAGCCAGCCGGAAACGGCGGCCACGTCGGCGTCCGACAGGCGCGCCGTGATCTCGGCCATGCAATCGGGCGCGTGCGCGCGGCGCACCTTGTTGCGCCAGGCGCCGAACTGCGCGTTGACGTAGTCGCGCGGCAAGCCCAGCAGGCCGGGGATGGCGGGCTCCACGCCGGTCAGCTGCGCGCCGTGGCAGGCCACGCAGGCCGGCACCTTGCTGGCCGCGTCGCCCTGGTGCACCAGCACGCGGCCGCGCTCCAGCATGGCCGGCGTGGCCGCGTTGGGCGCGGGCGCGGGATAGGGCGGGTGCAGCTCCGAGAAGTACTGGGCGATCTCGCGCAGGTAGGCGTCCGGCAGGTGGTCCACCATATACGTCATCATCGGATACTTGCGGCGCCCTTCGCGGAAGTTGCGCAGCTGGTTGTACAGATAGCCGGCCGGCTTGCCGGCGATGCGCGGGAAATAGGCGTCGCCGCGCTCGTTGGCCGCGTGGCAGGCGGTGCAGGCGGCCACGCGCTGCGCCAGCGTGTCGGGCAGGGTTTTCAGGGCCGCCGGCGCGGCGCCGGCCGGCGCGGCCGCTGCCAGC
>NZ_BAAKJE010000202.1:0-4392 GCF_059704565.1 Massilia sp. NBRC 108631 | reverse complement strand
CGCTGTATGCAGACGCCATCAACCTGGGCAACTCGCGCATGCACGAGTACGCGCTGAACGAGTCCCAGTTCCTGACACTGGAAGACGTGGGCCGCCGGGTCAACCTCGGCCTGAGGATGGCGTTCTGAACCAGCGCGCCTAGTACAGCGTGCCGCGCTGGCGCGCAGGGAGGGCCTGGTCGTAGGCTGCGCCGTCGATCTCGCCCTTGGTGAGCGCCGTCAGCATGGCGCCGGCCGACGGCACCGCGCCGGCGGGCCGCCGGCCGGCGGCATCCCACAGCCCGGAGCGCAGGATGGCGCGCGCGCACTGGAAGTACGCCGCGTCCACCTTGATCTCGATCACGCATTTCGGTTCGCGCCCGTCAACCGCGAAACGCTGCAGCAATGCCGGCGCGACCAGTATGCGCGCCGTGCCGTTTACGCGCAGCGTTTCTCCCACCCCCGGTATCAGGAACAGCAGCGCCACGCGCGGATCTTCGATGATGTTGCGCAGGCTGTCGGCGCGGTTGTTGCCGCGCCGTTCGGGCAGCAGCAGGGTGTGCTCGTCCTCGACCGCGACGAAGCCCGGCGCGTCGCCGCGCGGCGAGGCATCCAGGCCATCCGGGCCGCTGGTGGCCAGCATCGCGAACGGCGCTGCTTCGATCATCGCGCGATAATGCGGATGGATGAAGGAAATTTCCTTCAGCTTCGACGGCGCCGCGATTTCGCCGAACAGCGACTCAAGCTGCGCCAAGCTGGTGATGGTGTCCATGGCTCAGTTCCTTCCGCTGGCTTCAACCCGGATCTCGCTGCCGCAGCGCGAAGTCTGCGGGCCCTGGCCGGGCGTGGCGCCCACCAGGCCGGCCAACCCCTTGTCCACGCTGAAGTCGAGCGGCAACTGCACGCGGATCTCCTGCAGGTAGCTCTGCCCGGCGCACACCAGCATCACGCGGCTGGCGGCCGCTTCGCCGTACTGGCTGCGCAGCGTGGCGAAGAACTTGTCGGCATTGAAGGAGCCGCCGATGTTCTTCAAGATCTGCTCGCCGATGGCGGAGCTGTTTACCAGCTGCACGGCGGCGACGGCCTTTGTAAAGTAGGCGTCCGGGTCCAGCGCCTGGCAGGTGCCGTGCTTGTTCCACTCGTATTTGCCGAAGCTGTTTTCGTAGTAGAAGTTCGGCATCCATGGTGCCACCAGCGCCACGGTTTCCTTCTTCAGCGCGAAGGGCTTGCCATCGCAATTGCCATAGCTGGTGCCGCAGGCCTTCTTGTTCGGCCACAGGCCGTGCAGGGTCAGGTTGGATACCACCAGGCTGCCCTTGTCCATGGCCGCGCACTCCGGCTTGCCGGAAGTGCGCGGCGTGTGCTCGCAGAAACCGGGTTGCCAGCTCATGGCCAGCAGATAGCTGTCCTGCTGGTTGGCGGTGGAGCACATTTCGCGCTTGCCGCCTGGGCTGTCCTGCGGGCCGTCCTGGCCGCCCCGGGAGGATGGAGCTGGGGTTGGGGCTGCCGGAGCCGGCGCATTCGCGCCCAGCGAGGCCGCGCCGCAGTCACGGTCCACCCAGCGCAGCGGCGGCGAGGCGCCGGGCACTTCCACGCGCAGGCGTTCGTAGTTGCCCGGCCGGTTGATCTCGCGCACCTGGTAGCTGGTGCCCGGCTGGAGCTGGACCGCGCCGGGATTGGTGCCTTTGGCGAAGGAAGCGAAAGCGTCGCAAGCCTTGCTGGCGGTGAAGCTGCCGCTGACGGTTTCACTGGCCAGTGCCGGCAACTGGAGTGCCGGCAGCAGGGTAATCAGGCATGCGCCCAGGACTGTGGTTTTTTGCATCGCGCGCTCCGGCGTTAATCTTGGGGCACATGATAAAGCCAGATCGAAGCGTTGCAAAACTTATTTATTTAATACTTCTAAAAGGCTTGCGCCGCCTGGGCGGCGGAGATGCGCCCCTTCACCTCGTTGCGGTACTTGGCCTTGGCGGCGGCTTTTTTCACCGCTTCCATCTCGATATTCGAACGCTTGATGCGCGCCTTTTCTTCCTTGCTGCGTTGCTGAGCTACGTCCTTGTTGCCGATGCGGTTGGTCATGATGCTCTCCTGTGGTTGATTGATCTGGCGTCAGCATGCCGCAGCGCACGCCCGTCATCCGTACGCTGACGCACATCCAACCGCCGTGTGAGCGGACGTTATGTGAGCTGCCGCACGGCTGGCCGCCGATGGCTGGTCTAAGGTTTAGGCTCACTGCCGCCGGAGGAATGCCATGGAAAGCCCTGAACGTTATCCCGTGGTGCTGCATGTCAATGGCAGCACCCACCGCATCGAAGTCGAAGCCTGGGTCACGCTGCTGGACTTGCTGCGCGAGCGGCTGCACCTGACGGGCAGCAAGAAGGGCTGCGACCATGGCCAGTGCGGCGCCTGCACAGTGCTGGTGGAGGGCAGGCGCATCAACGCCTGTCTCACGCTGGCGGTCATGCAGGACGGCCGCAGCGTCACCACCGTCGAAGGGCTGGCGCGGGATGGCGAACTGCACCCGCTGCAGCAGGCTTTCATCCGGCACGATGCCTTCCAGTGCGGCTACTGCACGCCCGGCCAGATCTGTTCGGCGGTCGGCCTGCTGGCCGAAGGCCGCGCGCGCACGGTGGCCGATGTGCGCGAGCTCATGAGCGGCAACATCTGCCGCTGCGGCGCCTACCCGCAGATCGTCGAGGCGGTGCGGCAGGCGGCGCGCATTGCGCCCGATCCGCTGGAAAAGGCGCCGCTATGAGGCCGCTGACCTTCATCCAGCCCCGGGACGTGGCGGCCGCCATCGCGCAGCTGTCCCCCTCGGGCAGTCCGCCGCCGGCCGCCGTGGTGGATGCGGCCGGGCTGGAGGAGCGCCGCTGTATCGCCGGCGGCACCAACCTGATCGACCTGATGAAGGAAAGGGTCATGACCCCGTCCCGGCTGGTGGACATCAATGCGCTGCCGCTGGCGGCCATCGAGGCGGCGCCCGGCGGCGGCCTGCTGCTGGGCGCCCTGGCGCGCAACGCCGACACCGCCTTCCATCCGCTGGTGGAGAACGGCTATCCGCTGCTGGCCGCCGCCATCCTGGCCGGCGCCTCGCCGCAGATCCGCAACATGGCCAGCAACGGCGGCAACCTGCTGCAGCGCACCCGCTGCATCTATTTCTACGACGTGGCCATGCCCTGCAACAAGCGCGCCCCGGGCAGCGGCTGTTCGGCCATCGGCGGCATCACCAGACAGCATGCCATCCTCGGCGCCAGCGAGCACTGCATCGCCACCCATCCGTCGGACATGTGCGTGGCGCTGGCCGCGCTGGAGGCCGTGGTGCACGTGCAGTCCGGGGCCGGCAGCCGCGAGATCGCCTTCGCCGGCTTCCACCGCCTGCCGGGCGCCCAACCGCACCTGGACACCACGCTGGCGCAGGGCGAACTGATCACCCACATCACGCTGCCGCCGGCGCCCCGGTACGCGGCGCACAGCGCCTACCTGAAGCTGCGCGAGCGCAGTTCGTACGCGTTTGCACTGGTGTCCGTGGCTGCCGCGCTCGATATCGGCTTCAGCGGCGCCATACGGGGCGCCCGCATCGCGCTGGGCGGCGTGGCGCACAAGCCCTGGCGCATGCCGGAGGCGGAAGCGGCGCTGGAGGGCAGCCGGCCGGATGCGGCGGCCTTCGGGCGCGCGGCAGATATCTTGCTGGCGGCGGCCGTGGGCCAGGGCGGCAACGACTTCAAGATACCGATGGCGCGCAACGCCATCGTGCGTGCGCTGGAGATGGCCGCCGCCGGCACGCCCCCGCCGTCCCCGCCGGCGCCATTCAACCCCATGGAGGGCCGCGATGACTGACCTGATCCCCGAGCTGAAGCCTCCGGTCGCCGATGCCGGCACCGGCTGCGTGCGCACCGGCATGGCGCTGCCGCGCATCGACGGCCGCGCCAAGGTCACCGGTGCGGCGCAGTACGCGGCCGAATACCATGCCCCGGACCTGGCGCATGGCGTGGTGGTGGGCAGCACCATCGCCTGCGGCCGCATCGCCAGCCTGGACACGCGCGCGGCGCTGGCCGCCCCCGGCGTGATCGAGGTCATCACCCATCTGAACCGCCCCAGGCTGCGCTCCTTTGACCTGTTCTACAAGGACATGACGGCGCCCGCCGGTTCGCCGTTCCGTCCGTTGTACGACGACCGCATCCATTCCAGCGGCCAGCCGGTGGCGCTGGTGGTGGCGCGGACCTTCGAGGAAGCGCGCTATGCGGCGGGGCTGCTGGACATCGCTTACCAACAGAGGCCGCACCAGACCGGCCTGCGTTCGCACCTGGAGCGCGCCAGGGAGCCGAGCCACATGAAGGCGGGCTACACGCCGCCGCCGGACGAGAAGGGCCACGCGCTGCAGGCCTGGGAGGCGGCGCCGGTGCGCATCGATAGCAGC
>NZ_BAAKJE010000201.1:0-15305 GCF_059704565.1 Massilia sp. NBRC 108631 | reverse complement strand
GCGCAGATCGAAAACCTGATCTCGCGCGGCGTGGACGTGCTGGTCATCGTTCCCTACAACGCCACGGTGCTCAACAACGCGATCCGCGAAGCCAAGAAGGCCAAGATCAAGGTGCTCTCGTATGACCGCCTGATACTGAACTCCGACATCGACGCCTACATCTCCTTCGACAACGTGAAGGTCGGCGAGCTGCAGGCCGACGCCGTGGTCAAGCTGAAACCGAAGGGCAACTACTACCTGCTGGGCGGCGCGCCCACCGACAACAACGCCAAGATGCTGCGCGAAGGCCAGATGAAGGTGCTGCAGCCGCTGGTGGACAAGGGCGACATCAAGATCGTCGGCAAGCAGTGGGTGAAAGACTGGAGCGCAGCCGAAGCGATGACCATCGTGGAAAACGCGCTGACCGCCAACGGCAACAAGATCGACGCCATCGTCGCCTCCAACGACGGCACCGCCGGCGGCGCCATCCAGGCGCTGACCGCGCAGAAGCTGGGCGGCAAGGTGCCGGTGTCCGGACAGGACGCCGACCTGGCGGCCGTCAAGCGCGTCATCGCCGGCACGCAGGCCATGACGGTGTACAAGCCGCTCAAGCTGATCGCCTCCGAAGCGGCCAAGCTGGCCGTGCAGCTGGTGCGCAATGAGAAGCCCGCCTACAACGCGACCTACGAGAACGGCATGAAGAAGGTCAACACCGTGCTGCTCAAGCCTATCCCGCTGACCAAGGCCAACGTCAACGTGCTGGTCGACGACGGCTTCTACACCAAGGCCCAACTGTCCATCAACTGATTGCCGACGACGAGCATGGCCGATTATCTTTTAGAGATGAGGGGCATCGTCAAGCAGTTCGACGGTGTGAAGGCGTTAAACGGGATCGACATCCAGATGAAGGCCGGCGAATGCATCGGCCTGTGCGGCGAGAACGGCGCCGGCAAATCGACGCTGATGAAGGTGCTGTCCGGGGTCTACCCGCACGGCACCTGGGACGGCGAAATCCTGTGGAAAGGCGAGCCGCTGCGCGCCCAGTCCATCCGCGACACGGAGGACGCCGGCATCGTCATCATCCACCAGGAGCTGATGCTGGTGCCCGAACTGTCGGTGGCCGAGAATATCTTTCTCGGCAACGAGATCACGCTGGCCGGCGGGCGCATGGACTACGCGGCCATGAACCGCCGCGCCGCCGAGATCCTCACCTGGCTCAACATCCACGACGTGAACGTGGTCGAGCCGGTGAAGAACTACGGCGGCGGCCACCAGCAGCTGATCGAGATCGCCAAGGCGCTCAACAAGCGCGCGCAGCTGCTGATCCTGGACGAGCCGTCGTCCTCGCTGACGGCGTCCGAAATCCAGGTGCTGCTCAAGATCATCCGCCGGCTCAAGGCGGAGGGTGTGACCTGCGTCTACATCTCGCACAAGCTGGACGAAGTGGAAGCGATCTGCGACACCATCGTGGTGATCCGCGACGGCCAACACATCGCCACCACGCCGATGAGCGAGATGAACGTGGACCGCATCATCGCGCAGATGGTGGGGCGCGAGATGAACCAGTTGTACCCGCAGCGCCGGCACGCGCCGGGCGATGTGGTGTTCGAGGCGCGCAACATCAGCTGCTACGACGCCGACAACCCGGCGCGCAAGCGGGTCGACAACATCTCGTTCACGCTGCGCAAGGGCGAGATCCTCGGCATTGCCGGGCTGGTGGGCGCCGGACGCACGGAGCTGGTGTCATCGATATTCGGCGCCTACCCCGGCGCGCACGAAGGCGAAGTATGGCTCGACGGCCAAAAGCTCGACACCGGCACGCCGCAGAAGGCCATCAAGGCCGGGTTGGCGATGGTGCCGGAAGACCGCAAGCAGCACGGCATCGTGCCCGATTTAAGCGTGGGCCAGAACATCACCATGTCGGTGCTGGGGCAGTTCGCGCGCGCCACGCGGATCGACCAGGAGGCCGAGCTGAAGACCATCAAGCGCGAGATCGCCAGCGTCAAGCTGAAGACCGCCAGCCCCTTCCTGCCGATCACCGGGCTCTCCGGCGGCAACCAGCAGAAGGCCGTGCTGTCCAAGATGCTGCTCACCAAGCCGAAGATCCTGATCCTGGACGAACCCACGCGCGGCGTCGACGTCGGCGCCAAGTTCGAAATCTACCAGCTCATGTTCGACCTCGCCGCGCAAGGCATGTCCATCATCATGGTCTCCTCCGAACTGGCCGAAGTGCTCGGCATCTCCGACCGCGTGCTCGTGATAGGCGAAGGCCAGTTGCGCGGCAACTTCGACAACGACAACCTCAGCCAGGAAACCGTCCTCGCCGCCGCCCTCGACCAAGCCTAGCGACCTGAGCCGCATTCCCCCAACTTCGGGGTCTGACCCCGAAGTTGGGGAAATGCGGCTCAGCTCGGTACAAACTGACAGAATCGATAGCCAATGACTATTAAGAAAATTTTCACGCAGTACAAGATGCTGGCCTTGCTGATCGCGATCGCGCTGATCTGGGGCTTTTTCAGCATGAAGACCGATGGCGGCTTTATTTCGCCACGGAACTTGTCCAACCTGATGCGCCAGATGGCCATCACCGGCATCGTCGCCTGCGGCATGTCGCTGGTCATTATCGCCGGCGAGATCGACCTGTCGGTCGGCTCGCTGCTGGGCCTGCTGGGCGGCGTCGCGGCCGTGCTGGATGTGACACACCACCTGCCGCTGCCCGTCAACCTGCTGCTGGTGCTGACCTTCGGCCTGCTGGTGGGCCTGTTCAACGGCTACCTCACCGCCTACCTGAGCATCCCCTCCTTCATTGTCGGCCTGGGCGGCATGCTGGCCTACCGCGGCATCGTGCTCGGCGTGACCGGCGGCACCACCGTGGCGCCGGTGTCGGACGACCTGGTTTATCTGGGCCAGGGCTACCTGCCGCCGCAGCTGGGCATCCTGCTCGGCGTGGCGCTGTTCGCCATCGCCGTGGCGCTCACCTGGCAGCAGCGCCGCAGCCGCGCCGAGCACGGCCTGGAAGCGGCGCCGCTGTGGCGCGACGCGCTCAAGGTGGTCGCCATCGGCGCCATCGTGGCGGCCTTCGTGGTCACGCTCAATTCCTACGAGGGCATTCCGCTGCCGGTGTTGCTGCTGCTCGCGCTGCTGGGCATCTTCACCTACATGACCACGCAGACCGTGTTCGGCCGCCGCGTCTACGCGGTGGGCAGCAATATGGAGGCGACCCGCCTGTCGGGCATCAACGTCAAGTCGATCAAGCTGTGGATCTTCGGCATCATGGGCCTGATGTGCGCGCTGGCCGGGGTGATCAACACGGCGCGCCTGGCGGCCGGCTCGCCTTCGGCCGGCACCTCGGGCGAGCTGGATGCGATCGCGGCCTGCTTCATCGGCGGCACGTCCATGCGCGGCGGCTCGGGCACCGTGTACGGCGCGCTGATCGGCGCGCTGGTGATGGCCAGCCTCGATAACGGCATGTCCATGCTGGACGTGGACACCTACTGGCAGATGATCGTCAAGGGCTTCATCCTGACCCTGGCGGTGTGGATCGACGTCAGCACGCGCTCGTCCAAGCGTTAAAAAAACAAGCGTCAAAAGATACTACAACGGAGACAACGCAATGAGCAAAAACCGCAGGCAGTTCCTGTCCACCGCAGGAAGCCTGGCGGGTCTGGCCGCCCTTCCCGCGCCCATGGCCTTCGCCGCCGCAGTACCGGTCTACAAGAATCCTTCCGCTCCCGTGGCCAAGCGCGTGCAGGATCTGCTGGGCCGCATGACGCTGCAGGAAAAAATCGAGCAGATGCAGTGCGTGTGGCAGGACAAGAAGAAGATTGAGGACAGCAGCGGCAACTTCTCGCCCGAGAAGGCCAGCCAGCTGCACCCGCACGGCATCGGCATGCTGGGCCGCCCGTCGGACCGCCAGGGCCAGGCCGCACCAGGCGGCGCCGCCGGCGACAGCGGCCGCCGCGTCAACCGCAATGCGCTGGAAACGGCGACCTATGTGAACACGGCGCAGAAGTGGGCCATGGAGCAGACGCGCCTGGGCATTCCGATGTTCACGCACGAGGAGGCGCTGCACGGCTACGCCGCGCGCGACGCCACCAGCTTCCCGCAGTCGATCGCATTGGCGTCCTCCTTCGATCCGGACATGGTGCGCAAAGTGTACGCCGTGGCGGCGCGCGAGATGCGCGTGCGCGGCTCGAACTTTGCGCTGGCGCCGGTGGTGGACGTGGCGCGCGAGCCGCGCTGGGGCCGCATCGAGGAAACCTATGGCGAAGACCCGCACCTGGCCGGCGAAATCGGCAAGGCCGCCGTGCTGGGATTCCAGGGCGAGAGCAAGCAGCTTGCAAGGGACAAGGTGTACACCACCCTCAAGCACATGACGGGCCACGGCCAGCCGGAGAGTGGCACCAATATCGGCCCGGCCGAAGTGACCGAGCGCACCTTGCGCGAGGAGTTCTTCCCGCCGTTCGAGAAGATCGTGAAGGAGACCAATGTGGCCGCCATCATGCCTTCGTATAACGAGATCGGCGGCGTGCCGTCGCACGCCAACCGCTGGCTGCTGCACAAGGTCACACGCGAGGACTGGGGCTTCAAGGGCGTGATGGTGTCGGACTATTTCGGCATCAAGGAGCTGATCACGCGCCACAAGCTGGCTGCCACCCCCAAGGAAGCTGCCCTGCGCGCCATCAAGGCGGGCGTAGACATCGAGACGCCGGACGGCTTCGGCTACAAGGAATTGGCCGCGCTGGTGAAGGAAAAGCGCGTGTCGGTGGCGGAGATCGACGCCATGGTGGCGCGCATCCTGGAGCTGAAGTTCAACGCCGGCCTGTTCGAGAATCCGTATGTGGACGCGAACGTGGCCGACAGCCTGACCGCGACGCCGGACGCGGTGGCGCTGGCGCGCGAGGCGGCCTGCCGCTCGGCCGTGCTGCTGAAGAACGACAAGGGCATCCTGCCGCTGGACCCGAAAAAAGTCGGCAAGGTGCTGCTGCTGGGTACCCACGCCAAGGACACGCCGATCGGCGGTTATTCGGACGTGCCGCGCCACGTGGTGTCGATTTACGAGGGGCTGAAAGCCGACAGCGAAAAGCATGGCTTCCAGCTGACCTGGTCCGAGGGCGTGCGCATCACCGAGAGCCGCGTGTGGGGTGCGGACGAAATCGTGTTCACGCCGAAGGCCAAGAACGATCAGCTGATCGCCGCCGCGCTGGAGGCGGCGAAGTCGGCCGACACCATCATCATGGTGCTGGGCGACAACGAGCAGACCGCGCGCGAAGCATGGGCCGACAATCACCTGGGCGACCGCGAAACGCTGGACATGCTGGGCCAGCAGAACGAACTGGCCAAGGCCATCTTCGACCTGGGCAAGCCTACCGTGGTGTTCCTGCTGAACGGCCGTCCGCTATCGGTAAACCTGCTGGCCGAGCGCGCACCGGCGCTGATCGAGGGCTGGTACCTGGGCCAGGAAACCGGCTACGCGGCGGCCGACCTGCTGTTTGGCCGCGCCAACCCGGGCGGCAAGCTGCCGGTGTCGATTGCGCGCAGCGTGGGCCAGCTGCCCATCTTCTACAACCACAAGCCGTCCGCGCGGCGCGGCTATATCGACGGTTCCACCAAGCCGCTATACCCGTTCGGTTTTGGCCTCAGCTATACGACGTTTGCGATCTCCGAACCGCGTCTTGCGAAGGCGGCGATCCGCGTGGGCGAGTCGACCCAGGTGTCGGTGGACGTGCGCAACACCGGCAAGCTGCTGGGCGACGAGGTGGTGCAGCTTTACATCCGCGACGACGTCAGTTCAGTCACCCGCCCGGTGCTGGAACTGAAGGCCTTCAAGCGCGTGACGCTGGCCCCCGGCGAGTCGCGCACGCTCACGTTCGACATCAAGCCTTCCGACCTGTGGTTCTTCAATATGGACATGAAGCGCGTTGTCGAGCCGGGGTCGTTTACCATCCATGCTGGCCCGAACAGCGTGGAGTTGAAGTCCGTGAAACTGATGGTGAGCTAGGGCAAGCCGCCCTTGTGTTCGCCAGCCCACAGACGGGCGCGGCACGAGGGCGCATTCTCGCGGGATAAACTTGCCCGCAAGGTGATGCCATGCTGCCCCCGATCTCCAACGCGGCCGACGCCGCAGCCATTCCTCCCGTCCAGCCTATCGGCGCGCCGGCCGTCGGCTCTGCCGCAGAACCCGCGCCTGCGGTACTGGCCGCCGCTGCCACTGTCGAGTTTTCCGATCTGGCGCAGTTCCTGTCCACGGTGGCGCTTACGCGCAGGCAGTTGCTCGAGCTGCAGGGCACGCCCGAATCGCCGCAGCCCACCGAGGCGCAATTGCGGCTGCTGACCGATGCTGCCGACGCGCTGCGCCTGTCCTTCAACCAGTTGCCGCCCGCCTCCACTGACCTGACTCCGCTGCTGACCGACGATGACGGCAGCAGCACGCTGGCCGAACGGCTGGCGGACACGCTGCGGCAGCAAGGCGCCACCGGACTGCCAGGCTCCCAGCTCGCAGCCCGCACACTGGCGGACATCGGCCTGACACTGGATCCGCTGGCGCCCGAATCGGCCAGCGATATCCTGAACCTGAACACGCGCGTGCTGGAAGCGGCTTTCCAGATCGACCGCGAAGGCACGCTTAACGTGCTGACGCAAGCCAGCGATGAATTCAGCGCGTTGGGGAACGCGCTGGCGCGCCAGGTCAGCGCCAGCACCGCGCTGGAGGAAACCTTGCCCAGTGCGTTGCAAGCCGAGACCGCCGCGTCGCAGCTGCAGCTGTCCGACGAGGCGCTGCGCAACGCCATCCTGGAGAGCACGCCCGCGCTGACTCAAGCGGAGATCGTGCGCCAGCAGCAGCTTGAAGTCGCGCGCCAGGTGCTGGCAGAGCAGGCCGACAGCGTGCTGGCCGAGACCCAGGCCGAGCGCCTGGCCGCCAACCGCGCGGCGGAGGAACGTCAGCTCAACAGTACCCGGGAGCAGGACCTTGCCGCCACCGCGCTGGAGGACCGGCTCGAGAACGAGCGCCTGGCAGCGCAGCGCCAGGATGCGACGGCGCAAGCCATCCTGGCCGACCGCCTGGAGAACGAACGCGCCGCCGTCCAGCGCCAGCAAGCGGCGGACGCTGTCGCTGCCCGCCAGGCGGTGGAAGCCCGCGCCGCGCAAACCACTGCCGAGCAGCGCAGCGCCGGCCAGCAAGCGGACGAGCTACGCACCGCTGAGCAGCGCTTGTCCGAGCAACGCCTCGCAGACCAGCGCATTTCCGCGCAGCGCACCGCCGAGCAGCGCCTGGCAGTCCAGCAGGCCGACGAGCTGCGCATAGCCGAACAACGCGCTGCGGACCAGCGCATCACCACGCAGCGCACCGCCGAACAGCGCCTGGCAGACCAGCAGGCCGACGAGCTGCGCATAGCCGAACAACGCGCTGCGGACCAGCGCATCACCGCGCAGCGCACCGCCGAACAGCGCCTGGCAGACCAACAGGCCGACGAGCAGCGCATAGCCGAACAACGCGCTGTGGACCAGCGCATCACCACGCAGCGCACCGCCGAACAGCGCTTGGCAGACCAGCAGGCCGACGAGCTGCGAATAGCCGAGCAACGCACGGCAGACCAGCGCGTCACAGCCCAGCGCACTGCAGAGCAGCGTCTTGCGGACCAGCAAGCCGACGAGCAGCGCGTAACCGAACAACGTGCCGCAGACTTGCGCGTCACCGCCCAGCGCGTGGCCGACCCGCGCGCTGCCGAATTGCGCGCAACAGAACGCCGCGAAGCGGCGCAAGCGGCCGACGCCCAGCGCGCCGAAACGCAACGCGCAGACGCCGACCGCGAAGCCGGCCGCCAGCTTCAGTTGCGCGCCGCGCAACAGTCCGACAACCCTGCCAATCCCGCCTCGCCAGCTGCCCAGCGCGCGGCTGAACAGCGGGCCGCAGACCTGCGCCTGGCTGATGACCAGCGCGTTGCAGACCAGCGCATCGCCGACCAGCGCGTGGTGGCAGACCAGCGCCTGGCAGCGGAACAGCGCATAGCGGCCGAGCAGCGAGCGGCCCGTAACGCCGCCACGGCCGCCGCAAGCGCCACTTCCGGTACCGCCGCCGCTGCAGCCGCTGCAGCAGCTGACGCCGCAGCGGCGGCCGGCGCCGCCGATGCAGCCGCCCAGGCCGCCGTGCAAGCAGCCGAAGCCCAGCGCGCCAACGCCGCCCGCGACGCCAACCGCCAGCAAGCGCCCAACGCCGCCGACCCGGCCCTGGCCGCCGCCATCGCCGCCTACAATTCCGCCAACATCGCCGCCGCCTCCGGGGCCCGCCCGCCCGGCCCGCCTCCCGCCGCCGACCGCATCCGTCCGGTAGCCCCGGTCACCGCCGTCACACCCGCTCAGCCGGCGGACAGCGGTGGCGGCGACACCACAAGAACGCCGCGCTGACAGCCGCCCGGCCACTGATCCACGCAAATCTCTGCAATAATCAGTGGTCGATGAAATACACGAGTCCCGCATGCCGACCTTCAGCAAGCGTACCTTTCTGCTAACAGGCTCCCTGCTTGCTTGCACCGTGCTAGCCGCAAAAGCAGTGGCGCAGACCGCCACGCGTCCGGCAGCGCCGCCGCAGGTGCAGTCGCCGCCCCTGCCGCAGACGGTTACGCTGCTGCTGGGCGACACGCTCGACCTGACCGGCAAACAACAGCCGCCAAAAGCCGCGCGCCGCAAGCTGTTCGACTACCTGGAACAAGAGCTGAATGTCAGTTTCGACATCAAAGCCTACCCCTGGCCGCGTGCCGAACGCCACGCGCGCGACGGCGCCGGCCTGATCTTCGGCCTGCCGAAAAACGCCGACCGCTTGCGCGACTTGCGTTTCTCCGACCCCGCCTCCAGCAACACGCTCTGGCTCGTCACCCGCAGCGACGCCACCTTCCCCTTCCGCACCATCGACGACCTGCGCGGCAAGACCATAGGCGCGGTGCGCGGCTACAGCTACGGCGACGAATTCGAACGCGGCCGCAACAAGCTGTTCAGGGTGGACGACGACATCGCCTCACGCGCCACTCGGCTGCAGCGCCTTCTGCTGAAGCGGGTGGACGCGCTGCTGCTGTATCAGCCCTCCTCGGAAAGCCAGGCCGATGTCGAGACGTCGCTGGACCAATTCATCCGCCCGCACCTGAAAGACCTGACCCTGCCGCCCGGCGTCCACCTGGCCGTGCTGCCCAAGCCACTGCAAGTGGAAAACGGCATGCATTTCGCCATCTCCCGCAACCATGACGACGGGCTGATAGACCGCATCAACGCCGCCCTTGCACGCCAGCGCAAGCTCGCGCAGCGCTAGTGAGCGCTCCCACAAGTTTTCAGTTGCCCTGCCCCCTCCACTTGGCGATAATGCACCCGCATATCGACCACAAGGAGACGCAATGAATTTGAAACTGACCACGGGCGTACTGGCCCTGCTGGGCGCCATCAGCGCCATGAACAGCGCAGCGGCGCAGGACACCATCGTCAAAATCGGCCACAGCGGTCCGCTGTCCGGCCCACAAGCCTTTTCCGGCAAAGATAATGAAAACGGCGCCCGCCTGGCGGTGGAGGAACTGAACGCCAAGCCAATCACCGTGGCCGGCAAGAAGCTCAAATTCGAACTGCAATCCGAGGATGACCAGGGCGACCCGAAAGCGGGTGTGCAGGTAGCGCAGAAGTTCATCGACAGCGGCATTAAATACGTGGTCGGCCCGTACAACTCCGGCGTGGCCATCCCCGCCTCGCGTGCCTACAACGACGCCGGCGTGATCTTCGCCACCGTTGCCACCAATCCGAAAATCACGCAGCAGGGCTACAAGGGCCTGTACCGCGTGAACGCCAGCGACACCCAGCTCGGCTCCAAAATGGCCATGTACGCCGCGCAGGAACTGAAAATGAAGACGGTGGCCGTGATCGACGACCGCACCGCCTTCGGCCAGGGCGTGGCCGAGGAATTCAAGAAGCAGGCCAAGGCTTCCGGCATGACCGTGGCCGGCCATGAGTTCACCACCGACAAGGCCTTCGATTTCACCTCGATCCTGACCAAGCTCAAAGCCAAGAAGGTGGAAGCGATCTTCTTCGGCGGCTATGCGCCGCAGGGCGCCCCGATGGCGCGCCAGATGAAGCAGCTGGGCATCAACGCCAAGCTGCTGGGCGGCGACACCATCTGCACCGCTGAAATGGGCAAGCTGGGCGGTGACGCTGTGGCCGACAACGTGCTGTGCTCGCAAGGCGGCGCCATCCTGGACAAGGCCGCCAGCGGCCCACAGTTCAAGGCAGCGTTCAAGAAGCGCTACAACCGCGATGCCGACGTGTATGCCGCGTCCTACTACGATGCCACCATGATGTACGCGCAAGCGATGCAGAAGGCCAATTCGATTGATCCGGCCAAGGTGGGCGCGGTGATTTCGTCCAGCGCCTACAAGGGCGTGGCCGGCACCTACGCCTTCGACGCCAAGGGCGACATGAAGGAATCGCCGGTGACGATCTTCACCTTCAAGAACGGCCAGCCGGTGGCGCTCACCAGCTACTAAGCAGCAACTAAGCAGCAACTAAGCAGCTACTAAGCAGCTACTAAAAAACAAAAAGGGCAGCCACCATGGTTGCCCTTTCTTCTACAGCGCTATGGATTAGCGGCTTTTGCTGCCACCGCCGCTACCGGTTTCCCGGTTCATCTCCTGATCATCCAGGCGCCCGCCCTGCGTCGTACCCTTTTGGCCGCTTTGCTGGCTCTGTCCCGGGCGGCTGCCGCTCTGCTGGTTTTGCTGATCTTGCTTGCCACCCTGCTGACCACCCTGGCGGCTGCCCTGGTTCAGGTCGCGGTCTTTATCGATATCGTTTTGATTGCTAGCCATGTTCATCTCCTTGATGTTATGGATGCCTCGCCCAGCCATGCGGCAAGGTGGAATCATGGTAGACCCGCCGCCGTCGCGTTCGCATAGGCGCGCGGGCAAGTGAAAGGTAGGAATGTTCCTACTTCGTATTCAGCGGAACACCCCTGCCGGGAGGCCGCAGCCGGCACTACCCTGAATGCCTAAACCTGCCAAGGAGGCTTTCATGCGCGCACTCGTTTACCATTCCGCACACGACGTGCAGGTCGACACGGTTGCCGACCCCATCATCCAGGAACCGGACGACATCATCCTTAAAATCACCGCCACCGCCATCTGCGGCTCCGACCTGCATCTGTACCGGGGCAAGGTGCCCGGCATGAAGGAAGGCGATATCATGGGCCACGAATTCATGGGCGTGGTGGTGGACGCCGGACCCGGCGTAGCCCATTTGCACAAAGGCGACCGCGTGGTCGTGCCGTTCGTGATCGCCTGTGGCAGCTGCTTTTTCTGCGACTTGCACCTGTACTCGGCCTGCGAAACCACCAACCCCGACCGTGGCGCCATCATGAACAAGAAAGATCTGCGGCCCGGCGCCGCACTGTTCGGCTTCAGCCACCTGTATGGCGGCGTGCCCGGCGGCCAGGCGGAGTACGTACGCGTGCCCAAGGCCAACGTCGGCCCCATCAAGATTCCGGACACGCTGGCGGACGAAAAAGTACTATTTCTCAGCGACATACTGCCCACCGGCTACCAGGCGGTGCTCAACGCCGGCGTGACGTGCGGCTCCAGCGTGGCCATTTTCGGCGCCGGGCCGGTCGGCCAGATGGCGGCGGCGTGCGCGCGCATGCTGGGCGCCGAGCGCATCTTCATGGTCGACCACCACCCCTACCGGCTGGAATTCGCGCGCGCCACCTACGGCGTGATCCCCTTCAATTTCGACCAAGTGGATGCGGCCGATGCCATCATCGAGGCCACCAGCTTCCGTGGCGTGGACGCGGTGATCGACGCGGTAGGCTTCGAAGCTAAGGGCAGCGCATTGGAGACCGCGCTCACCAACCTGAAGCTGGAGGGCAGCAGCGGCAGCGCGCTGCGCCAGTGCATCGCGGCCGTGCGGCGCGGCGGCACCGTCAGCGCACCGGGCTTGTACTCCGGCTTCATCCACGGCTTCCTGTTCGGCGACATCTTCGAAAAGGGCATCAGCGTGCGCGCCGGCCAGACCCACGTGCAGAAGCACATGCCGGAATTGCTGCGTTTCATCGAGGAAGGCAAGCTGCACCCGGAAGTGATCATTTCGCACCGCCTGCAACTGGAGCAGGCCGCAGACGGCTACCGCATGTTTGACAAGAAGGAGGACAACTGCCGCAAGGTGGTGCTGCGGCCTTAAGCGGGACCGATGTTGGGCGCCGGCGTTTCCTCAGGGTATGGGCGCGGCACGGCGCGCCGGTCCGCGTCCGGCACCAGCATGGCCGTGTAGCTGCGCACCTGCCCCAGCGGACGCGCCAATACCTCGCAGATCAAGCGCTTGGGGATGCCGGACAGTTCGGCATAATTGAGCGCGGTGCCGACGCCAAAAGCGGCCCGCGTCAACAAGGCAACAGAGACCCTTTCAGCTGTCATTCCATCAACACGTCGGCTCATGGCCACAGTCTAGAGCAGCGAGCTCAAGCCCGGCGCATGATAGGCGTGGCTGGTTACCATCTCCCACGATGCAAGCTAGCCCAACGATGGCAAGCCTGGCGACGCGTTCCGCCGACGGCGCGCTGACGGCTGAGCGCGGTGCTGTGTCATGCGGGCCACACCGGCAGCAGGCATTGATTGCACTGATGCAACTGCGTGCGGTAGACTGCTTTCCGGCCCCAACACTGCCACCTCTCGCCGGAATGCCGGCATGCCTATCTTAATTTTCCGTCACATCAATGCCGTGACTCCACTTTCTCAGGAGTCTCGTCATGGCCAATACCACTGTCTCAGTCTCGTTCGCCAACGGTTTCGTTGGCGACGCAAGCCGCAACAACGAAGCATCCAATGCGGCCTACCTGACCGCCAAGGGCTGGTCCAATTTCCAGTTTTCGCAAGTGACCAATAACGGGCAGTTCGGCGGCTCCCAAGGCAATGACTACTCGGGCACGATACTGATCACCGACGCAGCCGGCGTGCAGCATACGATCGACGGCGTGATCAACTGGCGCGCGCCGAGCGGCGCGGTCAGCACCATCGTGTTCTACGCCACCGGCAGCGCCCACACGCTGGCAACCGCGGGCGGCGGCAGCTACGTGATCGATCCCTACACGGAAGTAAACGGCGACGCGCGCAGCTTCATAGGCCTCACCTTCAATAACGCCACGCTGGCGATCAACAACGGTTCGGTGACCGGCAATGCCGCCACCAACGGGCTGATGTCGGCGCTCAACACCTACCTGGCCGACCAGCCGCAGCTGAGCGTCAGCGACGCGACGGTCGACGAGGCGGCAGGCACGGTCAGCGTCACTATTTCGCTCAGCAAGGCCAGTGCCGACACGGTAACGGTAAAGTACGCGACGGAAGACGGTTCGGCCGGCGCCGGCACGGACTACGGCGCGGCCAGCGGCACGGTCAGCTTCGCACCGGGGCAACTGACCCGGACCATACAGATTCCCATCACCGACAACGCCGTCGTGAACGGCGCCAGGGATTTCACCGTGGTCCTCAGCGACAGCGCCTTCGCCGCCATTATCGATAATACCGGCATGCTGACCATCACGGATAACGACGTCGCCCCCGCCGTGCCGGTCATCAGCAGCGTGCTGGCCGAAGACGCGGCGCACACCGGCGCCAATCCGGTGGACAGCACCGTGGCCGAAGGCGCCAGCCTGCTCTACACCGTGGCGCTGAACACCACCAGCCCGTCCCCCACCGAACATGCCGTGACGCTGGGTGGAAGCGCCGGCGGCGCCGACCGTGGCGCGATTACCTTCAGCAGCGGCGTGGCATGGAAGAACGCCGATCCGGCCACCGGCATCGTCATCGTTCCCGCCAACGTGGGCAGCTTCACCGTCACCATCGCCACCGCCGACGACAGCGCCATCGAGAGCATAGAAACCGTGGTGCTCACCGTTGGCGGCGTGAGCGCCACCGGCACCATCACCGACAACGACAGCCAAAGCGTGACCAGCGTACTGGCCGAAGACGCGGCGCACACCGGCGCCAATCCGGTGGACAGCACAGTTGCCGAAGGCGCCAGCCTGCTCTACACGGTGGCCCTGAACACCACCAGCCCGTCGCCCACCGAGCACAGCCTCACGCTGGGCGGCAGCGCCGCCGGCGCCGACCTGGGCGGCATCGCCTTCAGTGGCGGCGTGGCGTGGAAAAACGCCGACCCGGCCACCGGCATCGTCGTCGTGCCCGCCAACGTGGGCAGTTTCACGGTCACCATCGCCACCGTTGACGACAGCGCCATCGAGAGCGCGGAGAACGTGGTGCTGACCATTGGCGGTGTGAGCGCCACCGGCACCATCACCGACAACGACAGCCAGAGCGTGACCAGCGTGCTGGCCGAAGATGCGGCGCACACCGGCGCCAATCCGGTGGACAGTTCGGTCGGGGAGACCGGCACGCTGCTGTACACGGTTACCCTGAACGTCTCCAGCCCCTCCCCCACCGAATACAGCCTGGCGCTGAGCGGCTCGGCCAGCGGCGCCGACCTGGGCGCCGTTAGTTTCAGCGATGGCGTCGACTGGAAAAATGCGGATGCATCGACCGGCATCGTGGTGGTGCCCGCCAACGTGGCAAGCTTCACCGTGGCCATCGCCGCCGCAGACGACAGCGTCATCGAACACGCTGAGAGTGTGGTGCTGACCGTGGGCGGTGTGAGCGCCACCGGTACCATTACCGACAATGACAGCCAGAGCGTAACCAGCGTGCGGGCCGAGGACGCGGCCGCCACCGGGGCCAATCCGGTCGACAGCACCGTCGTGGAGGGCGGCAGCCTGCTGTTCACCGTGGCGCTGAATACCGTCAGCCCCGCGCCAACCGAGTACGCGTTTGCGCTGGGCGGCTCCGCCACGGGCGCCGACCTGGGCAGCATCGCCTTCAGTTACGGCGTCGCCTGGAAAAATGGCGATCCCGCGACCGGCACGATAGTGGTGTCGGCCAATGTGGGCAGCTTTGACGTGCTTATCGCTACTACTGACGACAGCGCGATCGAAAATGCCGAAAGCGTGGTGCTGACCGTGGGCGGCGTGAGCGCTACCGGCACTATCACGGACAATGACACGGCTCCCCCGGTTGTGCTGCCGCCAGTGGTCCAACCGCCCATCGTACAGCCGCCCATCGTTCAGCCGCCCATCGTGCAGCCGCCGGTGGAACCACCGGTCACCGAGCCGCCGGTCGTGCAGCCTCCCGTGGTGCAGCCTCCCGTGGTTCAGCCTCCCGTGGTGCAGCCTCCCGTGGTTCAGCCTCCCGTGGTGCAGCCGCCCGTGGTTCAGCCTCCCGTGGTGCAGCCACCCGTGGTTCAGCCTCCCGTGGTGCAGC
>NZ_BAAKJE010000200.1:0-6012 GCF_059704565.1 Massilia sp. NBRC 108631 | reverse complement strand
GCAGTTGGTCGATCAGCTCGACGGGAAACGGCGGCGGTGCTCTTTTCTTCCTAGGTTTTTTAGTGATCATTGCTTCGGTCATGGAACATCCCTTTCGGTATTATTTCATGACCCCGGACACACAAAAATTCTGACAGGCTCGGCACCGGTCCACTGCATTCTACCATCAGTTTTCTCGTTTCCCTTGGTACTTCCCTTAACCGCGCTAACGATATCATCCCATGGGGGCTAAGCATCGCGGTAGCTCTGACTTTGCTGCTGATTGCCCCAGCTTGATCGTATTGTATCTGGCCCTGACCAGAGAGCGACCAGACAGCCTCATTGGCAATGAGCACAGTGCGATTGCGTAATGATCTCCAGACTTGATGAAGAACACGCATTGAGTCTCAGTCTATGCTTTCCCGGCTGCGGTAAGGCCGACCGGAGTAGAACCGGAGGCCCTGCCACTATGGTTGAGAGTTTGCCTAGCTTTGGGTTTTCGTACTGGGCCTACTTTCTGCACAGCTTGCACACCCAGTCGCTGATTTTTCGCAGCAGGATAACGCAATTTTGCTCTCGCCTCCAATGCGTGCGGCTCCGGGAAAATGCAGCTGCGGTTACTGTTGGCGACTCGCTACTATCGCTGCTGTCAACAGCATGGTAATTGCACCTAAGCCCATTGCGCTAGACAGCCCAACATGATCCACCAGAAGCCCTCCCAGCATTGCCCCAGCACCTATTGATGCTTGGGCACTGGAGACAAACACTGCCGATACTGCTTCTAGCTTTTCCGGAGTCGCAGAGAAAAGCCAACTCTGCACAGCGATAGGTAACATCCCGAAGCCCAGGCCCCAAAGCATCAACAGAGGCACAACCACCCATGTCTGCCCACCAGCACTCAGAATCAGAGCGATTGGCGCGCCCATTAATGCCGCAGTCATGACCAAAGTCCACTTCACGTTACGTGCTGCTGCCCATCCAGCGCACAGGTTGCCAATGAAACCGGCAGCACCGTAACCAAACAAGATGGCACTTATTGTCGATGCGCTAACGCTCGTATGATCTAGTAAGTAAGGAGTAATGTAGGTGTAGGAGCCGAACTGTCCGATAAAGATAAGCAAGATGGCAAGCAAGCCTATTCGTACCTTCGATACCCTGAGCACACTACCTACATCTCGCAAGCCGTTTATCTGTGTTGGACTCAGCGACGGTAGTACTGCGATCAGCACAGCTACCACCAGCAATGCGACTACTGTTGCGGCCCCAAATGCGGTGCGCCAACCAAGCAAGCCGCCAACCAGCGTACCAACTGGTACACCGGCAACCGTTCCAAGAGAAACTCCCGAAAAGATCAGCGAAGTTGCCTTGGCACCTTGGGGGCCTGGACGTAAGCGAGGACCGAGAGAGCCACCTATAGTCCAAAAGCCCCCGATTGCGATACCTAGCAAAATTCGTCCGGCTAACGCCATCGGTAGATTCGCCGCAAAGGCGACAATCAGGTTCGCAACCGCTAACATGAAGAGCAGTATGCACAATAGGAGGCGGCGATTTAGGTTGCCCGCAAACCCAAGTGTGAACGGCGCCATGACAGCCGCGATAATTCCAGGCAGCGTCACCATTAAACCAGCTTGCCCCGCCGAGACGTCCAGATCCTGAGCAATTTGCGGCAGCAGACCGACAGGTAGAAACTCTGAAGTAACTAGCGCAAACGCGCCAATTCCAACTGAACTTACTGCAGTCCACGATGCCGCTTGCTCTACCTCGCGCACTTCATGGTGCGCGAGGCTGTTTATCGATCCAGAGTTCGGCTCTGCTTTACGCGAAGCGCTAAACTCCATGGCGCTTACCCAAACTTCACAAGATTGAGAGTGGGGAGCGGGCCACCAGGGAACTGATGCAGGCGTCCTGCTTCGAGACCACCAAGGTCGATTGCGTGGAAACCGAGGCGACCGATCAGCTTAGACACTTCGGCGTTGGCCGCAACATTTTCGCCAGAAACGAATAATACGCGACGCCCGCCCTCTGACCCCGGATCTCCCGCTAACAATGACGGTTGTAGGTGGTTGAATGCTTTCACCACGCGTGCGCCCGGCACCAATTCCGCAACTACTGCTGTGGATGGCCGTCCGGCCAAATCGAACGGCCGGAAGGTCGGCGCTTCAATAGGGTTGTTTGCATCTACAACAATCCTTCCGTTCCAAGGCTCCAAGTCGCGCACTGCACTTGGGATTTTTGACCAAGGGACGGCGATGAACACAATTTCAGCTTGGGCTGCTTGCTTTACAGTGGTCGGCGTAATGCCAGGAAGTTCCACAGCCAGGCCATCCAGCCCTTCGGGGCCACGGCTATTGGCGATCAATGCCTGAATGCCATTTTTTGCAAGTGCGCGGGCAATGGCCGTTCCAATTGCGCCAGCGCCAATGATTCCGATGTTCATGGCTGTCTCCTTAAGCGGTAAAGCCGCCGTCAACCATCAACTCAGCGCCAGTAACAAAGGATGCTTCATCACTTGCCAGATACGAAACAGCAGCGGCCACATCAGCCCCTTGGCCATAACGGCCTACTGCAATATTCGGCTTGACGAAATCAGCCACAGGACCGTCAGCAGGATTCATATCACTGTCTGTTGGGCCGGGATGAATCGTGTTCACAGTGATGCCACGCGGTCCCAGATCACGTACAAGGCCGCGAGTGAAGCCGGTCACCGCTCCTTTGGTTAGGGTGTATGCCGAGGCGGTTGGGAATGCCGCGTACTGCACCATCGAGCTGCCGATATGGATGATGCGGCCACCGTTTTCCATGTGGTGCAAGGCTTCTTGTGTGGCTACAAATACGCCGGTTACGTTCACGGCCAGGATGCGCTGGAAGTCATCGAACGCGATATCCTGCGGTGCACCGAGTACGCTAATGCCAGCGTTATTCACAAGGATATCAATCTTGCCGAACTGCTGCGCTACTGCTGCCACACCTTTGCGGACTGCATCAGGATTGCCTGCGTCCGCCTGAATGGCGATAGCGTTGCCGCCAGCTGCTTTGATCGCAGCGACCACTTCTTCGGCCTTGTCGGGAGAGGAGTTATAGGTAATGGCGACGGTGGCCCCGTCGGCTGCCAGGCGTTTTGCAATCGCGGCGCCAATGGAGCGGCTACCGCCAGTAACGATTGCGACTTTGTTTTGCAGTTTGTTCATGATCGTTTCCTTTCTAGGGAAGTTGTTTGCGATGGATCCAGTATGGCCGCGACGATGATCAAGCACTAGTGGTGACTTGTTATAATCAGTTTCAAGTAAAGATTGAAAGACCCTATGGAAACCCTCTCTAACCTTGAATCCTTCGTCCGCAGTGCGGAACTGGCTAGCTTTTCAGAAGCGGCACGACGTCTCGCGCTGACTCCGGCGGCGGTCAGTCGTAACGTTGCTCAACTAGAGCGCAATCTCGGTGTGCGTCTATTTCAGCGCAGTACACGCGGGTTAAAGTTGACCGAGGAGGGCGAACGGTTCCTAAGCACAGTGGCGGAAGGACTGGATAGCATTCAGGCGGCAATTGCAGATGTAAGTGTGCACGCGGGCCAACCTGCCGGGACGCTTAAGTTAAGCGCAGCTCCTGGCTTTGCTCGGGACTACCTGTTACCGTTGATGCCCTCATTCCTCGAACGCTATCCTGCGGTCCGACCAGATTGGCATCTCGATAATCGACAGGTGGACCTCGTTGCTGGGGGATACGATGCGGCTATTGGCGGTGGTTTTGAATTGACGCCGGGAGTAGTGGCAAGGGAGTTGGCACGTATTCGGATCATCGCCGTCGCTTCTCCACACTTTATGCAGGGCCGTCCTACGCCCTCGCACCCGTCTGACTTGAAGGGCTACGCGGGAATCGTAATGCGCTCTGCGATTACCGGGCGCTTACGTCATCGTGCCTTACGCGATAAGTCAGGGAAGGAACAAATGGTCGAATTAGATCCGTGTATGTCGCTGACCGAGCCGGACGGTATGGTTCAAGCGGCTGTTATGGGAATGGGTGTTGCCCTGCTCGCCGTGCCGAACGTACTTCCTTACCTTGAAAGTGGTCAACTCGTTCGTTTACTGCCAGGCTGGTATGAGGACGCGGGTCCAATATCGCTTTATTTCACCGGGCAAAAATTGTTGCCAGCAAAAACGCGAGCCTTTATCGACCATGTGAAGGAGCATTTTCTACGGGAGAATTTAGCTCAGCGCTTTCAGCAATATTGACCTGGGTTCCTAGGCTCGTGCCGACCAGTTTACAATGACGCTGACCCGAGCAATACCGGAGATTCCGGTCCTATGATTGAGAGTTCGCCTCACCGCCTACGTTCCGTTCTGGGCAAATTTCTGCACAGTCTGCACAGGCATCACAGCTCAGGGCCATCTCTTTTTGCTCAGAACGTACTTGCGATCATCCCACAAGAATTCGATAAATTCGTGCATTTGTGGGAATGGTGGAACCGGGCCGTAGTTGTAACCCATCCGACTTAGATTACCAATGAGCTCCTTGATCGGTGTGAGAAATTGGACGACACGGAGAACTAGGTGGCGTACAGCCTGTTCGTGTAAGGCTGGAAATACGAAGCCCTGTTCTAGCGTAAGGTCGCTCCCGTCAAGCCCTTGCGCTAAAATCATAGAAATGTCACTGATAGCTGCTGCGATCTTCGACCGAGACCCAATGATTTTCTGTACTGTCCTTGCAGGAATGTCACTAATCAGCACGGAGCGCACAATTTCATCAAACTGCCTAAGGGGATCTATGCTGGTTGACGACGTGCTGAGCGCATCCAGATTGTGATACCGGGTTGTTTGCGCAAAATCACTCAGGAGCTGGAGAACTTCACGAGTGATCGGCTGTAAAGTAGAAAGTGGCGGGACGTAAGACCGCTCATTGATTGATATCTCAGCGCAAGTTGTGTAGAGATTTATCAGGTTATGCCCGAAGCTCCTCAGCTGACTTTTTGTCGGCACGGCGAGGTTGTTCCCAAGCATGTGATGCATGATTAGGATAGCCTTTAGCAATCGCTCTGTGCCGATGGATAAGTTGAACAACGCAGCATACAGCTCCCCTTTGTTATGGACATGCGCGGCCCGCAGTTTGGTCAGTCCATCGGATAGGCAGGTATGGATTAGGTGGCCTTCTTGCTGCAAAAGTACGAAGGAATCGGGAAAGTTGCTGCTTCTGCTCATCGGGTTGAGTCTCCGGCCTAACACATATTGATTTTCAGACTATGCCGTCCCGCCTGCGGTAGGGCCGAGCTGAGCAGTACCGTAGGCCCTGCCATTATGGATGCGAGTTGATCTGGTTTTGGGACGTCGTGCTGGACCTACTTTTCGCACGGCTTTACCACTTACCGACTAGTTCACGCTTGACGAGATTGATCGTCTTGACCTCGCCATAATTGTCACCGATGGTTACAGACGCTGCCATTTTCTGAGGGACCGGGCGATGCCAGTTGTAAGCGATGTTGATAACATCGCCGAGCTGCACGCGATCGAATGCCTCGTCGATCACTTCGGTCGTGACGTCCGGATCAGGGAAAAATGCACATTCACCTGGCTTGCGTACGTTATCAAGGTCGCCGCCAATTTCGTCTAGCGGCTTCTGCATCATCATGCGCGGCACTTTGATGGCGGCTGGGCGCTGTTCTGCCGCCGTCCCCTGAAAGCTCCCGCTTGCCAGCGCCTCGTGGTAGTTAGGCGCGGTGAGATCAATCAGCCAACCGTCGCACTCGATCCAGGCGTGGAACCCTGCGATTCCAGTCTCAAGCGTTCCATCAGGTCGATTTACGAACCAAGACAACCCGGTTTCCGGCTCATTGCTTAGCATTACCGCGCCTCCTCCGCAAACTACCTTAGCGTTGAGCTTATAGTGCTTGTGCATCAGCGCAGCTCCGGTAATGCTGAAGAAGACGCACGAGCGCTCTGCACTGGTTCGCGTCAACTATCTTGTCCGGTCGGCGTCAATTATCTTGGCCGGTGAAGCGAGAGGTGTTTAGTCCTTCCTTTTCTTTGACTGTTGCGTAGTGCTAGC
>NZ_BAAKJE010000199.1:0-3931 GCF_059704565.1 Massilia sp. NBRC 108631 | reverse complement strand
GGCCTGGCTGGCAGCCGCGCCGGCCGCCAGCCAGGCCGCACCCAGCATGGTCCACAATCGGTTCATTTTGCGATCACTCATCTTATTCATCTCTGATATTCTCTCCGACACCATGAAAAAACTCATACTTGCGACCATGATCAGCTGCATTGCCGCGCTGGCCAGCGCCAATCCCGTCATTGCCCTGTGGCCCGAGGGCGTGCCCGGCGCCCGCGCCGGCATGGGCGCCGAGCAGCTCCAGGAAGGCCGCATTTCCAACGTCAGCGAGCCTACCATGACGCTGGTCGGGCCTGCGGTGGACCGGCCCAACGGCACCGCCGTCATCATATGCCCTGGCGGCGGTTATGTGCGGCTCTCGGCCGACCGCGAAGGCACGCAGTATGCGAACTGGCTCTCCGGCCTGGGCGTCACCACCTTTGTGCTCAAGTACCGCATGCAGGAATTCGGCCATCCGGCGCCACTGCAGGACGTGCTGCGCGCCGTGCGCATGGTGCGCGCGCGGGCCAAGGAATTCGGCATCGACCCGGCGCGCATCGGCGTGATGGGCAGCTCGGCCGGCGGCCACCTGGCGGCCAGCGCGGGCACGCTGTTCGACCTGCCGGCCGGCCGCACTGGCGCCGCGCTTGACGGCACCAGCGGCCGGCCGGACTTCCTGATGCTGATGTACCCCGTCATCACCATGGAACCGCCGGCCGCGCACATGGGCTCGCGCCAGGCACTGCTGGGCAAATCGCCGCCGGCCGACCTGGTGAAGCTAATGTCGCTGGAGAAGCAGGTTACCGCCGCCACGCCGCCCACGCTGCTGATCCACACCCAGGAAGACCAGTCGGTGCCGGTTGAGAACAGCATCCTGTTCTACCAGGCGCTGACCAAGGCGCGCGTGCCGGCCGAGATGTATCTGCTAGAACGCGGCGGCCACGGCATGGGTATGCGCGATGGCCTGGGCACTTCCTCCGACTGGCCGCGCCGCGCCGAGGAATGGCTGCGCGCACGCGGCCTGCTGACAAAGAAGTAACATCAGGCGAAGTGGAACATCTGCTCGAGCGGCCATTCGCGCGGCCGGTTGCCGGGTTCCACTTCCATCAGGTCGGCCATATAGTCCCACCAGCGCTGCATCACTTCCTTCTTCGGCAGCTCGGCAATGTGATTTTCCTGCCGCAGCTTGAGCACCGCGAACAGATGCAGCGTTTCCTCGTCGAGGAAGATGGAATAATCGTAGATGCCTGCTTCGCCCAGCGCGCGGCCGAGGTCCGGCCACAGCTCGTCGTGCCGGCGGCGGTACTCCTCCACCGTGCCGGGTTTCAGTTTCATGCGGAACGCGCGTATCGTCATTTTTTTACCGCCATCTTCTTCAGTTCGGCCGCAGCCAGCAGGAAGCCGCCCACGCCGTAGTTGTAACTGGACGCGGGCCGGTAAAACGCCGGTTCCGCGCCGGTTTGCTGGATGCCGCCCAGGCGGCCGTCCTGGTAAACGCTCTTCAGGATACCGGCCCACGCGCGCTCGATCACCGGGCGGTAGGTTTTCTCATCCAGGTAGCCCTTGTTCACGCCGTAGGCCATGCCGTACACGAATAGCGCCGAACCCGAAATCTCGGGCAACGGATAAGTGGCCGGGTCAAGCAAGCCGGCGTGCCACAGGCCGTCCGGTCCCTGGAGCCTGGCCACGGCGGCCGACATCTCGCGCAACTGCCGGATGTAGAACGGCCGCTTCGGGTCGTCCGCAGGAATGTAGTCGAGGCTGCGCGCCAGCCCGCCCAACACCCAGCCTTCGCCACGCGACCAGAAGATCTTCTTGCCGTTCGGCTCGGTCTTGCCGATGTAGCTCGCGTCACGCGCGTACAAGTGCTCCTGCTTGTCGTACAGCAGATCGTAGGTCTTCTGCCATTGTTCGTGCACGTAGTCCAGGTATTTACGCTCGCCGGTGGCCTTGTACATCTTGAGCCAGACCGGCGGCGCCATGAACAGCGCGTCGCACCACCACCACGGCAGGCGGTCGTCGCCGGGCTTCAGCGTTTTCAGGTTGATCAGGATGTCCAGCTGGGTGCGCGTGGCCGCCAGCTTCTCCGGCGACGGGTCCAGCGCATACAGCTCCAGGTAGGTCTGCGCCACGCTGATATCGTCCGCGTTCGGATACGGCGTGCGCAGCTCCCAATTGAAACCCTTGGCCATGCTCAGCATGGCGTGGCGGTATTTCGGGTCGCCGGTGGCTTCGCTGGCTGCCATGAAGCCGGTAAACAGCACTGCCGAGGTCCAGATCTTGTCCAGATGGCGCATGGTGCGGTCCAGCTGCCAGTCGGCCACCTTGCGCAGGGCCTTGTCGATGGCGGCCGGCTCCAGCGCGGGCGAGAGATCGGTTGCCAGCGGCCCGCCGTCGGCAGGCGCGTCGCCGAACTTGCGGCTGGTGTCCTTCTCGACGATGGCTTGCTGGGCAGCAGTCGGCAAGGGGTAACTCTGCTGGGCGGAGGCTGCGCCGGCGGCAAGCCCGAACGCCAGGCCGAGGGAGAGGAAAAGTGTGGTCTGCTTAAACATCAGGTCTTGTCCTGTTCTTCAAAGCTCTTCTTCGATGGGTCTTCCACTTTGCGCACCTGGCGCACCACGCTTGCGCCGGCAGGCAGGCCGCGCACGGCAGCGGCCTCTTCCAACTCCACCGGCGCGGTAATGGCCAGTTTTACGTCGGTGAACTGCCAATCCTTCACGTCATAGATATGGCCGCCCTGCCTGGCCTGGATATCGATATTCTTCAGGCTGAAACGCTCCAGCGGTACTTCCTTGTAGCCGCTGACCTCGAACGCCGTGGTCGCGCCGGTGGCCTTGATGTTCCAGATGCTCACGTCGTGGAAGAATGCGCGGCCCTTTTCCTTCGGCACCGGCGTGGCCAGCACTTTCCAGTACGGCGGATAGTCCTTGATCTCCGGCGGAATGGTGGCGTAGCTGTAGCTCGGGTTCCAGTTCATGGTGATGCGCATGACGACCGGGATGTCCGTCATCTTGAAATCGTGCAGGCGCAGATTTTCGCCGAAGCCGCCCCGGGTATGCGCGGACTTGAACAGGATACCGACCGGTACGTTGCCGACCACGGTGATGTTGTAGGCCTCGATATTGCGGAAGCCGCCTGCTGTTTCGCTGCCGAAAGTGACACCGGCGGCGCCGTCGCGCACGATGGAGTCGCGGATAACCACGTCCTCCGTGGTGCGGGCCACCCGCTGGCCGTCGGAATCGCGACCGGCTTTCAGGCACAGCGCATCGTCGTTGACAGCGATGTCGGCGTTCTGCACCAGGATGCGCTTGGAGGAATCGATGTCGATGCCGTCCGTCGACGGTCCGCGTCCGCCTTCATTGTTGCGGATCACAACGCCGTCCACCGTCACGTCGCTGGAGTAGCAAATATGCAGCGTCCAGAAGCCGGACCGGCGCAGCAGCAGGCCGCCGCCGACCTTCACGTTGGAGGAGTTGAATACCTGTACCAGGCGCGGTCGCTGCGCGTCGTAGTCCGAGGCCCAGCGCAGGCCGCGCGGTTCGTACTCCTTGCGCAGAGTCCAGTAGCTGTCCCAGAATATTTTTCCGTCGCCGTCGATGGTGCCTTCCCCTTCGATTACCGCGTTCTTCTGCTCATAGACGTTTACCAGCGCCGCCGGCCAGCTCATCTCGATGCCGGCAATACGGGTCGGCATGACCGGATAGTCCTGGATGTTCTGCGAACCGAGGATGGTGGCGCCCTTCCCCACGTTGAGCGTGACGCCGCTCTTGACGAAAATGGAGCCGCTCAGGTAAGTCCCGGCCGGGAATACGACGCGGCCGCCGTCCTTGGCCGCCGCATCGATGGCGGCCTGGATGGCCTTGGTGTTGATGGTCGTGCCGTCGCCCTTGGCGCCGTATTTGTCCACACTATAGTCCTTGGCGCTGGCGGCCGGCATGGCCCGCGCCAGGACCGC
>NZ_BAAKJE010000198.1:0-85116 GCF_059704565.1 Massilia sp. NBRC 108631 | reverse complement strand
CCAAATCGGGGTCTGACCCCGATTTGGGGGGGATGCGGCTCAGGCTGCTTGTAGGAGAGGCGGTAGGTTAGCCGGATAATTCCGAGTTGTGGACTTTGTCGCCGATGGTGACGTTGTTCAGCTTGAGGCCTTTGACGTTGTAGAGGAACCATGGCGCGTCGGGCGCGGCGGGGGTGCCGAAGTCGCTGTCGCTGATGGTGACGTTGGTGACCGGCACAATGGCCGGCATCGGGCCGCTGCCGTTGTAGTCGGAGGCGACCGGTCCCAATATCACCACGGCCTGGTAGCACGAGGCTTGCTTGCCGCCCTTGGTCATCACATTGCCCACCTTGACGTTCGAGATGTGGATGTTTTCCACCACCGGTGGACGGGTGCGCACCGTGTCGGCGATCGGCGCGTAGTCGCAGTCGAAGGTCACCACCGCGCCGGCCGCCGTGGCGACCGTGCGCGACTGGATCGGCGAACCCGGCAGCGAGGCGTAGAACGCCGGACTGGTCTGCACGCCGTTCGGGATGCTGATGTTGCGCACGTAGAAATTGCGCAGGTAGCCGCCGCGATTGAGGTTGGTCTTCAGGCGGATGGCGGTGTTGAGCGGGTTGGTCTTCCAGTGCGCGTTCTGGAACACCAGGTTTTGCGCGTAGACGTTCTGGATCCCGCCCGCCATTTCGCTGCCCAGCGTGACGGCGCCGTGCCCGCTGTGCATGATGCAGTCCTGGATCACGATGTTCTGCGATGGGCCGAATTGCGTGTCCTGGTTCTTGCCGGCCTTGATGGCGATGCAGTCGTCGCCGGCGTCGAAGGTGCAGCCTTCGATCAGCACGTGGTCGCACGCTTCCGGGTCGAAGCCGTCGCTGTTCGGGCCGTGGCTCACCGCGTGCACTTTGCGGATGACGATGTTGCGGCAGTGGACCGGGTGGTGCTGCCAGAACGGCGTGTGCTGCACCTGGTAGCCCTGCAGCAGCACGTTGGTGCAGCTGACGATGTGCACCATGGATGGACGCAGGTAGTGGCCCATGCCGAACACGCGCTTGGCCAGCGGCACACCCGCTTCGGACAGCGCCGGCAGGTACTGCTCGTCGGCGCGCCATTTTCCGCCCTCGCCCTGGATATGCAGGCGTTCTTCCTCGCTCAGCTTGGGCGCCACTTCGGCCAGCGAGGCAGGGTTGGCGGGGTTTTCGATATTGCCAGCCAGTTTGCCGGGGCCGAAGTTGGGCACCGAGTTTTCCGCCACCGAGTTCTTGGTGCGGGTCTTGCCTTTCCAGGTCCACCAGCAGTCGCCGTTGCTGTTGAAGGGCACGCCTCCTTGGCCGTCGATGATGCTGGTCCAGTCTTCGCCGGTGAGGGCGATGTTGTCCTGGCCGTAGGCGTAGATCGGCGAGGAGAAGTTCAGGCAGTCGTTGCTCTGCCAGCGCGAGATTACCAGCTTGCCGTTCTTGCCGCAGTCGAAGTCGCCGTACTTGGCGTAGTCGGACGGCTGGTTGCTGAAGTAGATGTGGGCGCCGGCTTTCAGGTGCACATTCACGTTCGACAGCAGTACGATGGGACCGGCACAGTACCAGCTGCCGGCCGGGATGACCACGCGGCCGCCGCCGGCCTTGTGGCAGGCGGCGATGGCGGCGGCGAAGGCGGCGTAGCAGTCTTTCGAACCGGGCGCCGGGGTGTTCATGTCGTCCTGTTCTTCGAACGATTTCCATGCCTTGACTTTGACCAGCTTGCAGGTGGCGGCGCCGTATCTGGTGACATCGAAGTCCTGCTTGCGGAACACCGGCGGCTTGGACAGGCGCTTGACGATGTCCGCCGCGCGTTCCCATGGGTCCACCGCGGTGGCGGCGCCGGCCAGTGCCGGTGCGCCGCCTGCCAGCGCGAGGCTGGTGGCGGAGGCGGCCTTCATGATGCTGCGGCGTTGCTGGTTGATGGTCTGGTTCATGCTATCTCCCTTACTCATAAATGTTGTTGTATTCCGCCAGGTAGCTGTCCGCAGGGACAGGCTGCCGGGTGTAGCCGAGCTCTTTCACAGGGTCGATGCCGGCCGCTCTCAGATTGGTCCAGTAGTCGTCCGAGTTGAACTGCGCGGGGCGGTAGGACAGGGTGCCGTTGCGGTTCCAATCGGACCACGGGGTGGTGCGGTTGATGTGCGCGCCGATGCGCGAATTGAGCACGGCCATCTTGCCGACGGTTTCCAGCACGGTGGGCGTGATGGTGCCGGCCGGTGACCGGAACTGGCTGGCCGCGCCCAGCACGCAGGCGTAGCCGGGCAGCGGCACCTTGCCGTAGGGCGTGCAGCGCGAATTGTGGAACCATTGGCGCGCGAGGTAGAACTTGCCGGCCAGCGCGAACGGCGAGCCGTCGTGCGTGAAGCGGCACTGGTCGAACACCAGGCCGTAGCGGGTCTTGTGGTTGGTGTTGGGTGCGCCGACGTAGGAGGTGCTGCGGTCGCCCAGCGATTTGATCTCGCTTTGCAGGAAGAAGGCGGTGCTGTCGCCGAAGATGAAGTCGACGTCGCCTTCGATGTAGGACTTGTTGAAGAAGCTGCGCACCGTCACGCGGGTGTCGGCGGCGCGCAGGAACAGCGTGTCCTGGAAGCCGATCAGGCGGATGTTCTCGAACTGTACCTTGTCGGCGCCTTCCACTTGCAGCGCCACGGCCTGGTGGTGCACCACGTTTTGCTGCGGATTGATATCGGTCTTTCCGCAGGGGCGCTCGCCGCATTCTTCGCGGGCGTTGCCGGTATCCTTGTTGTAGCCGTTTTCGATGGTGAGGTTGCGGGCCTGGAAGCCGTCGCTCTTGACCCACATGGTCATGGAGCCGAAGGTGCCGATGTTGCCGTTGCCTGCTGCCGCGCGTTCTTTCACCAGGGCGTGCATGGCTTGCACGGCCGGATCTGCGGCGGCGAATTGCGCGCCGAACTGGGCGGTGTAGCTGGCGCCGGTGGTTGCGGCGTCCAGCCTGGCGGTGATCTTCGTGGCGGCAGCGCTGGAGCCTTCGCCATACAGCGTGAGCGGCGTGGCGCTGGCCGGAACGTAGACCAGCTCCTGGTACACGCCGGGTCTGACCAGGATGTAGACGCGCTCGCGCTGGCCGGAAGCCGCGGCGCGGCTGACGGCGGCCTGCACGGTGTTGAAAGTCTTGACGCCGTCGGGCTTGGCGGCGGCGTCGACGACGTAGGTGGGTACAAATGAGGCGCCCTTGGCCAGCGGGTCGGCCAGCGGATCCCAGGGATCGGCGCGCTCGCTGCCGGCTGGGCCGGCGTATTTCAGCACCTCGCTGTAGCTGTAGTGCGCCGCCCGGGCGGCGCTCAGTTGCGGGCGGGCGGTGCCGGTGCTGGCCGTGGCGCGCGCGGCGGTGCTGCTGTCGGCGGCGGGGGCCTGGGCCTGGGCCGCCGGGGCGCCAGCCAGCGTGGCGGCCAGCGTGGCGGCCAGCATCGCCCGGCGCATCATTGCTGGCCCTCGGCGCGGAATTCGCGGGCGACTGCCGGGATGACGGCTTTCATCTCGTCCTCCACCATGCGCGCGAAGTAAGCTGCGCCCTTGGCGCCCAGGTGAGTGCGGTCGAAGGCGCTCTTGGGCGCACCTTGCGGCTCGGCGGCGGCAGCGGTGGTGGCGGCGGCCGCACCGGCGGCAGGCGCGGCGCCTGGCAGGATGGCCGGGGCCATGTAGTTGGCCGGACGCGGCACAACAGCCAGCGTGTCGGCTTCATCCTGGCCCATGGCTTGCACTGCGGCGTAGCTGCGGGCATTCAGGTCCAGCAGCGGCACGTTCTCCTGGGCCGCCACCTTGCGGATCACGTCCACCCACGGCTGCAGGGTGTTTTCCAATATCCCTTCCTTGAAGGTGCGGCGCGTCAAAGGGGTAACCAGCACCGGCACGCCGCCCAGCGCCTGCACTTCCTGCGCGTAACGGGCCATGTTGGCGGGGAATTCGGTGGCCAGGTCGGTCGAGCGTCCGGGTTTGCCGGGCTGGTCGTTGTGGCCGAACTGGATCAGCACATAGGTGGCGCGATAGGCGGCCGAGCCGCGCAGCAGGCCTTGCACTTCATCCCAGCGGCCTTCGGCGCGGAAGCTGCCGGAACTGCGGCCGCCCCTGGCCAGGTTGATGCAGGTGTCGCTGCGGTTGATGCGCGCGCACAGTGCGTCGCCATAGCCGCTGCTGCTGGCCATGGTGGAGTCGCCCACCAGGATGAAACGCACGGGCTTGTTCTCGGCCGCCATCGCAACTGGCGCCGCCGCCCAAAGGGCGGCAGCGCTCAGCGCCAGTGCCGCTGCGGCCCTGGCGAAGTGGCGACGGGAACCAGTGTAGTGAATACCGGTCATCGTCTGTCTCCTGAAATTAGAAGTTGTAGGTGCCACGCAGGTTGAACGAACGGCCGATCGGGCTGGCCGCGCTGCTCAGGTAACCGTTGGAATAACCGCTGTGGTTCGTCACCGGTGGATTGGTGTCGAGCAGGTTGGTGATGCCGGCGGTGATCTGGATGTTCTTGAACCCTTTGTACGACGTGGTCAAGTTCCACACTTTATAGGATTCGATGTCGCGCCAGTACTGCTGCGCCACCAGATTCTGGTCTTCATAGCTGGAGTTGTAGTTCTGCGTCAGCTGTGCCGACCAGTCGCCCTTGCTCCAGCCCAGTTTAAGCGTGTGCTTCCAGCGGTAGGTGATGATGGGGAAGCTGCTGGTGGTGCCGTTGCTGGCCAGGCCGAAACGGCCCACGTTCGACACGAACGGGCTGTCTTTTTCCAGCTGGTTGTCGAACTGGGTCAGGTAGGTGCCGTCCAGCTGCACCTTGAAGTTGCCGTAGTCGTTGCGCGGGAAGTCGTACGTCGCCGACACGTCGATACCGGCCGCTTTCTGGCCGCCCAGGTTCATCGTCACGTTCTTGATATAGTTGATGGTGCGGTCGGGATTGCGCACGATCAGCGCGTCGTACTTGACTGGATCGAGGAAGTAGACCTGCTCCGGCAGGTTGGCCAGCATGTCCTTCATGCGGATGTTCCAGTAGTCGAACGACAGCGTCAGCGACTTGACCGGTTCCACCACGAAGCCCAGCGTGTAACCGCGCGATTTTTCAGGCTGCAGGTCGGCGTTCGAGCCCACTTGCTTGGGCAGCGCCACGTTGCACACTTCGGACGCCACGAAGCCCGCCAGCGCGGTGCCGGTGCCGGCCACGCCTGGTTTGCCGCCCGGGCACAGCAGCGGGTCGTCCCACTTGGCGGAGGTCTTGCCGGTGGCGCCGGGCAGGCGGTAGCCGTAGGCGTCGAACAGGGTCGGCGCGCGGAAGCCGGTGTTGGCCGAGCCGCGGAACATCAGCTGTTTCGACGGCTCGTAGCGGAAGCTGGCTTTCGGGTTGAAGGTGTTGCCGAAGTCGCTGAAGTAGTCGTCGCGCACGGCCAGGTTGACGTTCAGTTTCTTGGTCAGCGGCACGTCCAGTTCGGCGAATGCCGCGTACACGTTGCGCGCGCCCTCGCCGTGGGAGGCGGTCGAGTTCAGGTAGGTCACCGAGTTCTGGATGGCCAGCTTGTCGTCGCGCGTGGTGTCGCGGTGGATGTCGGCGCCGATGGCCAGCGCCATCGAGCCGCCCGGCAGTTCCATCAGGGTGCGGCTGGCGTTCACGTCCACGCCGGTGAAGGTGGAACGCGAGTCGCGGTTCTTCTGGCCGTCCACCGAGATCGATTTCAGGTACGTCAGGCCGGCCTGGTCCTGCAGGCCGAACGGATTCAGGGCGCCGGATTTCAGGCCGTCCAGCAGGCCCTGGCCGGTGAAGAAGCCGTTGTCGTAGTAGTTCTCGCGGTCGCTCCAGCCGATCACCAGGCCGCTGCGCACATCCCACTCGCCGAAGCGGTTCTCGTCCGCCACGGCGATGCGCTGGTTGACCTGCTTGTCCTTTTGCACCGCCACGCCGTAGTCGGCCACGGCCCAGGTCACCGTCAGCGGCTCGCCTTTCAGTCCGGCCACCGCAGGCACGCCGCCGGCGCCGCCCGGATACCATTTGCTCGTGGAAGGCAGGATGGCGTTGACGCCGTTGACCGCCACCGCGTTGGTGGGGTTGCGCGCCGAGCGGATGAATTCCTGGCCGCGCATGTAGTCGATGCTCAGCGTGTGGTCTTCGTTGAAGCGCCTGGTGCCGCGCGCGTAGAAGGTGATCTGCTCGTTCTCGTGCAGCGCGGTGCCGTATTCCTGGTTGTTCAGGATGCAGGTGTTCTTGCCGCCGATGATGGAGTAGGGCGCCACGCAGCCGGACGCGAAGTACGGGTTTTGCGCGGTCTTGTTGGTGGCGGTGGTGAAGTTGGCGGGCATGGCGTTGCCGCCGCTGCCCAGGGTCGGCGCGCGGCCGATGCTGGTCAGCAGTTCGGCCGAGCTCAGGTCGGCGCGGTCGCGCTGCGCCAGGCGGCTGCGGCGGTGCGCGTCCACGGTGGCGTAGACGTTCCAGCCGTCCTTGGCCAGGCTGCCTTTGCCGACGGTGAGCGTGAGGCGCTGCTCGTCGCCGCCGCCGTCTTTCTCGGGCTGGATGTATTGCGCGGTGACCGAGGCGCCCTCGAAGTCGCGCTTGGTGATGAAGTTGACCACGCCGCCGATGGCGTCCGAGCCGTAGATGGAGGAGGCGCCGTCGCGCAGCACTTCCACGCGCGACAGGGCGCTCATGGGGATCACGTCCAGGTTGGCGTAGCCGTCGGAGATGGCTTCGTTGGCCAGGCGGCGGCCGTTCAGCAGCACCAGGGTGCGGTTTACGCCCAGGCCGCGCAGGTTGATATTGGTGCCCGAGCCGGCGTTCGACGGCGCCAGCGATGCCGATTGCGGCAATGCCATCATCACGTCGGCCAGGGTGGTCATGCCGCGTTCCGCGAATTCTTCAGCCTTGATGGTCGATACCGGCAACGCCGCTTCCGTGGCCAGGCGCTTGATGCTGGAACCGGTGACTTCCACGCGTTGCATTTCCTGCGCGGTGGCGCTGTTCATCAGCGTCAGCACGGCCAGGGCGATGGACGAGAGCAGCAGGCGCGGCTGCGCTTTGTCGATTGTGTTCATGAAGCTTTGTCTCCTGATAATTCAAATGAAGGTATGCGGTGGAGCACCTCGCGTACTCCGTGCCGCTGCGAGGAGGGCTGCGCGGCGAGGCGCAACCGAGCTCGCAGGCGGTTGATAACTGTATTTGTGGGGGCGCCACCCTCTGCGGGGCGTCTGTGCGGGCCATGCGTGCGTGCTGACTTTCCGGACCTACCCCCTCGAGAAGGTGCGGGTCACGCGCTCGAGGTGCGAGCGCATGGCTTTCCTGGCGCCGGCGGCATCGCCGGCGGCGATCGCTTCCAGGATGCGGCGGTGGTCTTTCAGCGTTTCCTGCCGCAGTTCTTCGGTCTGGAAATGCTCTTTCAGCTTGTGCCACAGGCGGCCGCGCTGGTTCCACAGGTAGTCCAGGCCGCCCACCAGGGCGCTGTTGCCGGTGGCGCGCGCAATGGCCAGGTGGAAGGCGCGGTCGGCCAGTTCGTTGCTGGCCTTGTTGGCGTGGCTGGCTTCCATCTGTTCCACCGCCTTCAGGATCGCGTCGACGTCGGCCGGGGTGGCCACGCGCGCGGCGATGGCGGCAATTTCGGCCTCGATCATGCGGCGCGCGGCCAGCACCTCGAACGGTCCCGGGCCGCCTTCCGGCAGCGTCACCTCAGCCTCGGGCGGCTCGCTCACGTATACGCCGGAACCGCCGCGCACTTCGATCACGCCGCCCAGGTCGAGCGCGATCAGCGCTTCGCGCAGCGAGGCCCGGCTGACATTGAGTTTGGTGGCCAGGTCGCGCTCGGACGGCAGGCGCTGGCCGGCGGCGATGCCCTCGCTGGCGATCAGTTGCTGGATGCGGTCCGCCACAACCCGGTACAGGCGCGGCTCGTGGCTGGCAGCTTCCGGCGTCAAGGCGGTTTTTTTCTGGATCAAGGTGTGTCCCGCTGCGTTCGTTTGGTCAGACCATTCTAAGGTGGTCTGACCAAATAATCAATCTGGACTAGCCAAATTTTTTTTTCTCTGCCATACTGAATTGGACAGCAGGTAACCAACAAGGACGTAGAAATGACGACAGAGCCGAGCGCGAACAGCCCGCGCTACATCCTCATGCATGAGAACGACAATGTAGCGATTGTCGTCAACGACGGCGGCTTGCCGGCAGGCGCGGTGTTCCCGGACGGGCTGACGCTGCGCGAGGCCGTGCCGCAGGGGCACAAAGTGGCGCTGCGCGCCTTCGCCAAGGGCGACCCGATTATCCGGTACAACGTAACTATCGGTTTTGCTGCCCTGGATATCGAAGCGGGCAGCTGGATCGCTGAAGCGCAGGTCGAAATGCCGGCCGCGCGCGAGCTGACCGGCTTGCCGATCGCCACCGTGAAGCCGCCGCCGCAGGAGCCGCTGGAGGGCTTTACCTTCCAGGGCTACCGCAATCCGGACGGCAGCGTGGGCACGCGCAACATCCTGGCCATCACCACCACTGTGCAGTGCGTGGCGGGCGTGGTGGAGCACGCGGTGCGCCGCATCAAGGCCGAGCTGCTGCCGAAATACCCGAACGTGGACGACGTGGTGGGCCTGGAGCATACCTATGGCTGCGGCGTGGCGATCGACGCCCCCAACGCCAACGTGCCGATCCGCACGCTGCGCAATATCAGCCTGAATCCGAACTTCGGCGGTCAGGCCATGGTGGTCAGCCTGGGCTGCGAGAAGCTGCAGCCGGCGCGCCTGTTCCCGAAAGGCTCGATCCCGATCCAGAACGCCGGCGGCGCCGAACCGGCGCAGGTGTGCCTGCAGGACCAGGGCCACGTCGGCTTCCAGTCGATGATAGCCTCCATCATGAACACTGCGGACGCGCAGCTGCAGGTGCTGGACAAGCGCCGCCGCGAAACCGTGCCGGCGTCGGAACTGGTGGTCGGCGTGCAGTGCGGCGGCAGCGATGCCTTCTCCGGCGTGACTGCGAATCCGGCGGTCGGATTCGCCACCGACCTGCTGGTACGCGCCGGCGCCACCGTGATGTTCTCGGAAGTGACCGAAGTGCGCGACGGTATCGACCAGCTGACTTCGCGCGCCGTCAACGAGGAAGTGGCGGCGGCGATGATCCGCGAGATGGACTGGTACGACCAGTACCTGAAGCGGGGCGGCGTCGACCGTAGCGCAAATACCACACCGGGCAACAAGAAGGGCGGCTTGTCCAACATCGTTGAAAAAGCCATGGGCTCCATCGTCAAGAGCGGCAGCGCGCCGATCTCCGGCGTGCTGGCGCCGGGCGAGAAGCTCAAGCAGAAAGGCCTGATCTACGCGGCCACGCCGGCCAGCGATTTCATCTGCGGCACGCTGCAACTGGCCGCCGGCATGAACCTGCACATTTTCACCACCGGCCGCGGCACGCCGTACGGCCTGGCCGAGGTCCCGGTGATCAAGGTCGCCACCCGCAACGAGCTGGCCGCGCGCTGGCACGACCTGATGGACGTGAACGCCGGCCGCATCGCCAGCGGCGACGCCTCCATTGCGGACGTGGGCTGGGAAATGTTCCACCTGATGCTGGAAGTGGCCAGCGGCCGCAAGACCTGGGCCGAGCAGTGGAAGCTGCATAACGCTTTAGTGCTGTTCAATCCTGCACCGGTGACCTGATTTTGCTAGTATCATAGTAATCATACGACATCGTACAACTGCAAGGAACGGACTTTACATGAGCAAACCATTCAAACGCATCCTGCTGACCGGCGCCGCCGGCGGCCTGGGCAAAATCCTGCGCGACCGCATCAAGCCATGGGCCGACGTGGTGCGCCTGAGCGACATCGGCGACATGGGCGAAGCGCGCGAGGGCGAGGAAATCGTCCGCTGCGACCTGTCCGACAAGCCGTCCGTGCTGACGCTGCTGGAAGGCGTGGACGCGGTGCTGCATTTCGGCGGCATCTCCACCGAGAGCAATTTCGAAGCCATCATGGCGGCCAACATCCAGGGCACCTACAACCTGTATGAAGCGGCGCACAAGGCCGGCACCCGCCGCATCATCTTCGCCAGCTCCAACCACACCATCGGCTACCACAAGGTGACCGAGGTGCTGGACGCCGACAGCCCGACCCGCCCGGACAGCATGTACGGCATCAGCAAGGTGTTCGGCGAGCAGCTGGCGCGCTACTACTTTGACCGCACCGGCATTGAAACCGTGTGCCTGCGCATCGGTTCCTCCTTCCCCGAGCCGAAGAACCCGCGCATGATGCGCACCTGGCTGAGCTACGACGACCTGGTGGAAGCGCTGCGCTGCTCGCTGATGGCGCCGCGCGTCGGCCACGCCATCCTGTACGGCCAGTCGAACAATGAAGCCGTATGGTGGGACAACAGCAAGGCGGCCTTTATCGGTTTCAAGCCGAAGGACAGCTCGGAGCAGTTCAAGCACCTGTTCCCGGACACCGGCGTGTATCCGGACAAGGACGATGTGGCCACCACCTACCAGGGCGGCGGCTTCCTCAACGACGGTCCGCAGTACATCTGACGCAGCAGCTCTGACCTACAGCGCCGCCTGCACGCCCAGCACCATGGCGTTGTAGGCGGCGTGCACCAGCATCGGCGCCAGCAGCGATTTGCTGCGTTCGTACGCCCACGCGGTACACAGTCCCAGCACGAATACCGGCACCATCGCCAGCGGCGGGTGCACGATGGCGAACAGCGCCGCGCTGCCCAGGGCAGCCGGCAGCGCGCCGGCCATGCGGCGCAGGCCACCGAAGATCAATCCCCTGAAGACGAATTCCTCGAACAGCGGCGCGGCCAGCACGGTCAGCGGCAGCAGCAGGCGCAGGGTGGCGCTGGACGGCGCGTGCCGTGGCCACCAGGGCGTGTCGCGCAGCAGCCACAGGTAAGCGGCGCCAAAGGCGCAGGCGGCTGCGGCCCCTGCCAGGCTGGCGGTGGCCGCATGGCCGGCGGCGCTTGCCATGCCCTGGCGGTGGCGTGCGTTCAGCACTGCCGGGACGCCGGTGGTCTTGTGGCGCCAGTACAGGTAGCGCATCAGCAGGTACACGATGGCGCCGGCGCAGGCGAAGGCGAGTACGCCGCTTTGCAGGCCGCCGCCGCTGCCACCAAGGCTGCCGCCGCGCAGCACCAACCCGATCATCAGCTGCAGCACGAAGAACAGCGTGGCGGCGATCAGGCCGTCCGACAGGGCCACCCGCGCGGGCGGCGCAGCGGCCGGGTCGAGCAGGTAGGGCAGTTCGTCGCGCGCTTTCTGCCACAAGGCCAGCGCGAGCGAGGCGGTCAGGATCATGATGGCAACCGTCTGCAGCCAGGTGCTGGCGTACAGGCCGAAGATGTAGAGGCTGGACAGCATCATGTACAGGTAGGCGTAGGTGGGCCGCACGCGCGCCTGGGTTTCCTGGGCATGCGGGTCGCTGGCGAATACGCCCAGCGAGACGGCGATCAGCGCATACACCGGGATACCGGCCATGACGACCGCCACCCACCACAGCAGCCGCCAGTTGAAGTCCGGCGTGAAATACAGGCCGGTGGCGAAGATCAGCAGCGGATACAGCGCGGCCAGCGCGGTCCACAGCTGGGCTTTTTCCTTGAGCATGCTGTCGATCCGGCGCGGGAAGGTGTACAGCATCCACAGCGCGTTGCCCTCGTTGTTGATGGCCTGGAAAGCGGACAGCAGCAGCACGTAGCTGCCGATACCGAAGGCGATCACTGCCATCAGCTGCTGGTTCTGGCCGAGCAGGGTGATGCTCGACAGCTGGCCGCTGACCAGCAGCTGGCTGACAATGATGACCACCGGGATCAGCAGGCTTTGGGCCAGGAAGTTGCGGTCGCGGCCCAGCAGCATCAGTTCGCGCCGCTGCAGGATGGTGCCGATGCGCCAGCGGGAAGCGGGGGAGGGCGCCGGCGCTGGTGCATTGGCATCGGCACCGGCTGTGGCGGCATCTGTGCCGGCGCTTCGCGCGGCGCTCGGTGCATCGGCGGCGGCCGCGCGGGCTTGCGCGCGGCGGCTGGCTGTGGCGCCGGCAGTCGCGGCTTCGCGCGCGCCGCTGGCGACCACGCCGTGGCGCAGCTGGCGGCGCAGCAGCGCCATGCCCGCCATCAGCAGCAACGCCGTCTGCGCCAGCAGCAGCGCTGCGGCCTGCCCGGCGCCGGCGGCGCTGGGCGCGCTCAGCGCCTGGACCGCAAGGCCGGGCGGCGTCCACAATGACCACGCCGGGAAGCTGCGCGCCCAGTCCACCGTGAAGGAATTGTTGGACCACATGGAATACGAAATCCCCACGTACATCAGCGGCATGCTGAGGATGGAGGCCAGCGCCTGCAGGTTGCGCAGCTGCGAGGCCGGCAGCGACAGGCGCAGGCCCGTGTCGGCCAGCGTGCGCATCATCGCCGCCAGCATCAGCAGCGGCAGTGCCATGGCTGCACCCAGCAGCGGCGATGCCCAGCCGTAATTGCCGTACCAGGCCAGCACCACGCACAGCGGCCCGAGCGCCAGCACGCCGACGGGGTTGGCGATACTGCGCTCCAGCACCCTGGCCCACAGCAGCGTGCCGCGCCGGATGGGCAGCGTTACCAGCCATTCCAGGTCCCAGTCCTGCTGCGCCAGTTCTCGGCTGCCCAGCGGCATGAGGAAACCCACGAGCCACATCAGCAGCACCATCAGCGTCATGGCGGCGGCCAGCGCGGGGCTGAAGTGCGCGGCGTGTAGACCGTCGGCTGCGGCCTCGACCATGCTCTCCACCGAGTGCGCCCTGGCCATGGCGGCGCAGGTGGCGGGCGTGTCGATCTTGCAGTGCAGGTTCAGCACCGAGCTGCGGGCGATGTGGGTAAAGCTGAACAGCATGCCCATCCCTACCAGCAAGGCCAGCAGCCAGCGGCTGCTGCGCTTGCCCTGCGATGCGCTGCGGCTCTTGCTGTTGGCGGCTTTGCCGAAGCGTAGCGCGCCAGTCATGTTGATCAGCCGCAGCAGGCGCAGCCGGGCCAGCAGCCAGATGGCGCTGGCGGAGGAGCGCACCGGCGCGGTCATGCGGGCTCGCCGGCTTCGTCGGTAATCTTGAGGAAGACTTCTTCCAGCGAGCTGTCGGCCGAAGCGGCGCCGCGCAGCTCGTCGAGCGTGCCGCTGGCCACCAGCGCGCCGCGATGGATGATGCCGACGCGGCTGCACATGCGCTCGGCCATATCCAGCAAATGGGTGGAGACGAAGATGGTAGTGCCTTGCGCGGCGGCCGCCAGCAGGCGCTCCTGCACATCGCGCGCGGCGCGCGGATCGAGGCCGTTGATCGGCTCGTCCAGCACCAGCACTTTCGGGTTGTGCACCAGCGCGCAGGCCAGGCCGAGCTTCTTCTTCATGCCCAGCGAATAGTTCACCGCGAATTCCTCGGTGGCGTCCTCCAGCCCCAGTTCGCGCAGCAGGCGGTGCGCGCGGCCGGCCGCTTCTGAGCGGGAGTAGCCGTGCATCTCGGCCACGAATTGCAGGATCTCGCGGCCGCGCAGGTAATCGTAGAAAATCGGCGTGTCGGGCAGGTAGCCGACATGGCGCTTGACCTCCGCCGCATCGGCATGGCAATCAAGGCCGTTCACCAGCACCCGGCCGGCGCTGGGCACCAGTATGCCCATCAGCATGCGGATGGTGGTGGTCTTGCCCGCGCCGTTGGGGCCCAGGAAGCCGAACACCTCGCCGCGCGCCACTGTCAGCGACAGCGGCTTGACGGCTTCAAAGCCGCCGTAGGACTTCGACAGTTCCTGGAACGCGATCATTGGCCGCCCAGCGCCATGCCGAAGCGTTCGGTGCGCGGCATCCAGTTGCCGACGATGTCGGCCGATACCAGCACGCGTTCGGCGCGGCCGATCAGCATTTCGCGCGGCACCAGGCCAATGTAGCGCGAGTCCTTGCTGTTGTTGCGGTTATCGCCCAGCATCAGGTAGCTGTCGGCAGGGATGGTCATGGGGCCGAAGTCGCGCATGCTGCTGGTCACTTGCGGCAGCAGCTGGATGCGGCGTTCGCTGGCGCCGGATTTCTCGGTCAGCTGCAGCGCCTGCAGCTTGCCGACATGCTCGATCGCCTCCACGGCTTCGGCCGGCATGCTGTAGCCTGCGGCCTGGCCGTTGATGATGAGCTGGTCCTTCTTCATGGCGATGGTGTCGCCGGGCAGGCCGATGACGCGCTTGATCAGGCGGGTCTTGTCCAGCGGCGAGGAGAAGGTGACAATGTCGCCGCGCCGCGGCTCGCCCAGGTGTGCCACTACCACGTCCGTCAGCGGCACCTTCAGGTCGAACGCGAGGCGGTTGACGAACACCACGTCGCCTTCCAGCAGGTTGGGGTGCATGGATCCGGAGGGGATGGGGTTCCAGTCCGCGACGGCGGTGCGGAACAGGCCAAACAGCATCAGGAAGGCGATGAAGCCCTTGTTCGCGCGCAGCCAGCTTTTCATCTTTGTTCTCCGGAGTGGTTAAGTTGACATCACATCATCCGACGGGAATCTTAAACCTCGCTTAGACCAAAGGCGGCCAGCATCTGCCGCTGTCCCTTGGGCGGCACGGCCAGCGCGCGGCTGTCCAGGTCTTGCGCTACCCAGCCCTTCTTGAGCGCCAGCTGCAGCAGTGCCGCGCCCAGCGCGCCGCCCACGTGGGGCTTGCGTTCGCTCCAGTCCAGGCACGGGCAGGCGAAGCGGCGGCGCAGCTTGCGCAGCGCGGCGGTGTCGATGCCGAGGGCGCGCACGCCTTGCTCGCCGGCCGGCGTGAGCTGGTACTCGTTGCCGACGTTGCCATCGCCGGCTTCGGTGAGCCAGCCTTGCGCTGTCATGTGGTCGTGCAGGCGTACCGCCACCGTGCCGGCCATGTGATCGTAGCAGGTGCGGGCGTTGCGCAGGCGGTCCGGCGTGTTGGGCTTGAAGGCGGGGCGCGGCAGGCCGGCCACCACCAGCAGCGCTTCCAGTGCGGCGGCCACGTTGGCGTCCGCCAACTGGTAGTAGCGGTGCTTGCCTTGCGCGAGCAGTTGCACCAGCTGTTCCTCCTTCAGGCGCGCCAGGTGGGCGCTGGCGGTGGATGGGCTGACTTCGGCCACCACCGACAGCTCGGTGCTGGTGCGGGCGTGGCCGTCCAGCAGGCAGCACAGCATGCGCGCGCGCGCCGGCTCGGCGATGGCGCCGGCGATACGGGCGAGGTGGTTGTCTGCATTCATGGTTCGGTCCTGGGCGAAGTGTGGTGGCGTCTTTTTCAGGATACTGCACTGCATCGACATTTGCAAAAGGGGGAAACATGGACGCTATCGCAGCGGTAACGCACGCCGATCCGTATCCGTATTACGCTGAGCTGGCCGCGCGGCAGGGGCTGTTTTTCGACGCGCGTTTGAAGCTGTGGATCGCTGCCGGCGCGGCCGACGTCGGCGCGGTGCTGGCGCACGCGGCGTTGCGCGCGCGGCCGGTGGCCGAGCCGGTGCCGGCGGCCATCGCGGGAGGCGGTGCGGGGCAGGTGTTCGGTGCGCTGGTGCGCATGAACGATGGCGAGCGCCATGCGGCGCCGAAGGTGGTCTTGCAGCGCGCGCTGGCGGGGCTGGACTTGGCTGCTGTCGGCACCCGTGCGGGCGAGTTGGCGCGTGGGCTGGTCGATGCGGAGCGCATTGCCGCAGCCGTGGGGGCGGACCTGGGTGCGCTTGCAATAGCAGGCGCAGGCGCAGCAGCCGTTGCTGGCGCTGGTGCGCGGCAAGCGCTTGGACCGGCGGCGCTGTCGGCGTGGATGTTTGCGGCGCCGGTGCAGACCGTCGCCAGCCTGCTTGGCTTCCGGGACGCCCAGCTGCCGCAGGTGGCGGCGTGGATGGGCCAGTTCGTGGCTTGCCTGTCGCCGCTCAGCAGCGCGGAGCAGATCGCTGCAGCGCACGGCGCGGCGCTGGCGCTGCTGGGCAGCTTCAAGGCCATGTTGCAGTCGTCGGCGCCGCCGGAAGGCTGCCTGCTCGCGGCAGTGCTGAGCGAAGCCGATGCGGCGGGATGGAACAATGCCAACGCCATCCTGGCGAACCTGGTGGGCCTGCTGTCGCAAACCTGCGAGGCGACGGCTGGGCTGATCGGCAACAGCATCGTGGCGCTGATGCGCGAACCGGCCAAGGCCGCGCTGCCTGCCGCTGCGCTGGTGGCCCGCGTGATGCGCGACGACCCGCCAATCCAGAACACGCGCCGCTTTGCCGCGCAGCACGTCAGCATAGGCGGCGCGCGCATCGAAGCGGGGCAAGCGATACTGGTGCTGCTGGCCGCAGCGTCGCGGCAAAGTATGCAGCAGAACATGCAGCAAGGACGGCAGGACGGCCATGCCTTTGGCTACGGCCAGGGCGCGCACGCTTGTCCCGGCCAGGTGCTGTCGCAAACCATTGCCGCCGCCGCGCTGGAGGCGCTGCTGCAAGCAGGCCCGTTGGCGCCCATGGCATGGCGTTACCGGCCTTCGGTGAACGCCCGCATTCCCGAATTCATTGAAGCAGAGGAGACCGCATGATCGCCGTGATATTCGAAGTCTGGCCCAGGGCCGAACACAAGCAGGAATACCTTGACATCGCCGCCAGCCTGCGCCCGCTGCTGGAGCAGGTGGACGGCTTCATCTCAATCGAGCGCTTCCAGAGCTTGAGTGAGCCGGGCAAGCTGCTGTCGCTGTCGTTCTTCCGTGACGAGGCGGCCATAGCGCAATGGCGCCAGCTGGAAGCGCACCGCGCCGCGCAGTCGGCGGGACGCGCAGGCATCTTTGAAGACTACCGCCTGCGCATCGCCGCCGTGGCGCGCGACTACGGCATGAACGAACGCGCGCAGGCGCCTGCGGACAGCCGCAGCCGCCACGCCTGAAGCCGCGCCGGCGCGCGCGGCGCGCACTTAATACTTCCAGGTCAGCGTGGCGCTCGCGTTGCGCGGCGCCGCGTAGTAGCCCTGGCTCCAGTACAGGCTGGTCAGGTACTTCTTGTCCGCCACGTTGGCAACGTTCAGGCGCAGGCTGAGCTGGTTGCTCAATTCGTACTGCGCCATCAGCCCCAGCACGGCATAGCCGCCCTGGCGGATCACGATGGCGTCCGCCTCGTCGCGGTGGGTGCCGTCCTGCCAGCTGGCGGTGGCGCCCACTTTCAACGCCGGCAGCGCCGGCACCTGGTACGTGGCGGACATGCGCAGGGTGCGGCGCGGCAGGTAGGTTTTGGCCGCCTTGCCGGCCGCATCCTCGATCGACATCACCGTGAAGCCGGCGGTCGCCTGCAGGCCGCGCGCCAGTTCGCCGGACAGGTCGAATTCCACGCCCTGCGATTCGGCGTCCACCCCACGGTGGTAAGCCTTCGGACCGACGTAGCCGGCCTGCTCGGCGGTATTCTGCTGCCTGGTCTTGAAGACCGAAGCGGCGGCGCTCAGGCGTTTGTCGAACCATTCGCTCTTCAAACCCAGTTCCGCCGTCTTGCCGCGCATCGGGTCCAGGGTCTGGCCGTCGATATCGGTCTCGCTTTGTGGATTGAAGATCTCCGTGTAGCTGCCGTAGGCCGACAGATTGGGCGTCAGGTCCACCACCAGGCCCGCGTAGGGCGTGCTCTTGCTGGCCGATTTGAAGCGGCTAAGGCCGTAGGCGGTGCCCGCGCTGTCGGCCTTGGTGCGGCTGATGCCGCCCACCAGCTTCACATTGTCGGCCAGGTTGAAGCGCGCCGCCATGAACACGCCCTTGCGCTTGTCCTGGTACGAGCTGCCGTCGATGGCGGCGTCCCACGACGGTTCGGGATAGGCGCCGTGCCAGTCCGGCAGCGCGGGCAATGCCGTGCCGATGCCTTGGCCGTAGTGCGAGATGTCGTCGATGCTGGACTTGGACCAGTTGCCGCCGACACTCAGCTCGTGCTGGCGGCCGCCGAGACTGAACTGGCCGCCGGCGCTGGCGTTGAGCAGGGTCTGCTTGTTGTCCGAATCGTACAGCGAGGGATAGGCGTACAGGCCGAGGCCGGTGCCGCGCTCGGGCAGGCCGTACACGTAGAACAGTTTGCCGCGCTGGATGGCGGTGTTGCGCGACAGCGTGGCCTGCGCGTGCCAGCCGTTGCCGAACTGGTGCACCAGTTCGGCGAAGCTGCGCTTGTCGCCGGTCTTGTTGCGCGCCCAGCTGGTGGAAGTGCTGGTGCCGCTGCCGAAGTCTACCGGGGTGCCGTCGCTGTAGGTCAGCGGCAGCGCGCCCCACAGGCCGCCGCGTGTTTTCTGGCGCTGGTCCGTGTGGCCGGCAGTGAGCGTGGTGCCGGACGCGAGGCGCGCTTCCACGATCGCGTACAGCACATTGCGGTCCTTGCTGTAGCGGTCCAGGTAGGAGTCGCCCTCGTCGTGCACGGCGATCACGCGCGCGGTCACGGTGCCGGCCGCGTTGAGCGCACCGGACAGGTCGCCCTGCACGCGGCGCTGATTCCACGAGCCGATGGTGGCCGAGGCCGACGCCTGCGTGCTGGCGGTGGGGCGCTTGCGGATGAAGTTGACCGTGGCGGACGGGTTGCCGGTGCCGGACATCAGGCCGTTGGCGCCGCGCACGATGTCGATGCGCTCGTACAGCGCGGTGTCGATGTCGCCGCCCACGTTGCCGAACACGAAGGGGACGCCGACGCCGTCGTACTGGAAATTGGTGATGTCGAAGCCGCGCGCGGTGTAGTAGGTGCGGTCGGTTTCGATCTTCTCCACCGTGACGCCGGGGGTGTTTTGCAGCACGTCGCTGATGGTGTTGAGCTGGAAGTCGTCCATGCGCGCGCGCGTGACTACCGACACCGATTGCGGGGTGTCGCGCAGCGACAGCTCAAGGCCGGTGGAGGACGCGCTCTTGCGGGCGGCATAGCTGTCACTGCTGTCGCTGTCGCCCTTGATGACGACGGTCGGCATGATGGCCTCGTCGGCGGCCTGGGCGTGCAGGCAGGTGAGGGCGGCGGCGATGGCGAGGCAGTGCAGGCGTGGAACGGACATGGCTTCTTTCTATAAATGCAAATGATAATGATTCGCAATTATATCAAGAAAAGGGGAAGCGGACTTCCCAAGTTGTCTGCCCCCTGGCTGGCCTAGTGCCCCTTTTTCTGCACCAGCGCGCTGCCCACGCCGTGGCGCTTGCCCTCGCTGGCGGCGGTCACGGTGCCGTCGGCATTGAACAGCAGCGCGTTGGCCGCGCCGATTTCGTGCGCGGCGGCGCTCCATTGCTGGCCGTATTTTTCCAGCGACCGGGCGGCGTCGCTGCCGCCGAAGCCCGGCTCGATGTCGGTCATGGCGTTGTTGCGCTGGGACAGGCGCGGCGCGTCCAGCGCCTGGTCCATGCCCATGCCCAGGTCGATGTGGTTGACGATGGTTTGCAGCACCGTGGTGATGATGGTGGAGCCGCCCGGGCTGCCGATCGAGAACGCCGGCTTGCCGTTGCGGAACGCCAGCGTGGGCGACATGCTGCTGCGCGGGCGCTTGCCTGCTTCCGGCACGTTGGGATGCGGGCCGCTGAAGTCGAAGTCCGTCATCTCGTTATTGAGCAGGAAGCCGTAGCCCGGCACGGTGATGCCGCTACCGCCCCAGGATTCGATGGTGAAGGTGTAGGAGACGATGTTGCCCTCCTTGTCCGACACGGTCAGGTGCGTGGTGTGCGCGCCCTCGGCCAGCAGCTTGGCGTTGGCCGGGCGCAGCGGCACGCTCTGGTCGTTCTGGAACGGGTAGGGATCGCCCGCGTCGGCGTGCGCCGCGGCCCGCTGGGGATTGATCAGTTCGCGCCGCCGCGCGGCGTAGTCTTTGCTCAGCAGGCCCTGCACCGGCGCCTCCAGGTACTCGGGGTCGGCCAGGTAGGCGTTGCGGTCGGCGAAGGCGAGGCGGCTGGCTTCCAGGTACAAGTGCTCCACCTTGTCGCGCGGCATGGACCTCAGGTCGTAGCCTTCCAGGATATTGAGCGCCTCGGCCACCGCCACGCCGCCGCTGCTGGGCAGGGGCATGCCGTAGATGTCGTAGCCGCGATAGGTCGAGCGCAGCGGCTGGCGGATCCGGGCTTCATAGTTGGCCAGGTCGGCCATGGTCATGGCGCCGGCCCGGACCTTGCCGCCAGGCTGGTTGACGGTGTCGACGATGGCGCGTGCGATCTTGCCTTCATAAAACACCTTGATGCCGCCCGCCGCCAGTTCGCGGTAGGCCCTGGCCAGGTCCGGGTTGCGCAGCAGGCTGCCCGCCGGCAGCGCCTTGCCGTCCTTCAAGTAGAGCTTGGCCGTGGCGGGGAACAGCTGGAACTTGCTCTGGTTGGACGCCACCAGGCTGGAGAAATTGGCGTTTACCCGGAAGCCGTCCGCCGCCACCTTGATGGCCGGCTGCAGCACCTTCTTCAGCGGCATGGAGCCGTAGCGCTCCAGCGCCTCGTGCCAGCCGCGCACCGTGCCCGGCACGCCGACCGACATGCCGCTGGCCAGGGTCTGTTCGAAGTCGAGCGGCTTGCCGTCCTGCTGGAATATGGTGGGCTGGAAATTGGCCGGCGCCGTTTCGCGGTGGTCGATGGTGATGACGCGCTTGTCCCTGGCCAGGTAAATCATCATGAAGCCGCCGCCGCCGATGCCGCAGCTGAACGGATCGGTCACGCCCAGCGTGGCCGCCGCCGCAACCGCCGCGTCGACCGCGTTGCCGCCCTGGTTGAGGATGGCCAGGGCCGACTGGCTGGCCTGTTCGCTGATGGTGGCGACGGCGCCGCCGGTGCCGGTGGCGACCGGGCCCTTGGCCCAGGCGGGCGGGGCCATGGCGGCGCTGATGATGATGGTGGAAACAAGCAGGGAAGGGAGGGCGCGGCGGGCTGGTGAAGTCATGGGCACTCTTATCGGTAGCAAGGCTTGGGGGCTAGGAAATATCCACCCGCAAGCTTACCCGATAAGTTGGCGCAGGAGCATGGACTGCGGGCGGGTCCGGCGGTTCCAGGCCGGTCAGCGTAAAGCGCAGGCCTTGCTGGGTTGCGGTATTGCTACCGCCCGGCATCTTCTCGGCCAGTACGAAGTTGCTGGCGTTACCATTGTTGGTCAGCACAAAGCTGTAGCTGATATACCCCTCCCACACGCACACGGCGCCGGTCTTGCAGCGGCTGTCGTTGACGCGTTCCAGTTTCAGCGTGGCGGTGGGCGTCAGCGCCACGCTCTGGCCCGCCGTCAAGGTATAGGTGGCGCTTTTGCGCTTGGGTGCCGGCGGTGTCTCGCTCCCGCCGCCGTTCTGCGCCACCACGCTGCACGCGGCAACGATGCCGAAGCCGGCGAAGCAGGTAAGAAGGCTGATGATTCTGAGCTGCATATTCGTTCTCCTGTCTGGATCAAAATATTAGCTAAAACACATCAATTGCGGCGCACGCTTGCCCGAATGAAAGACAAAGGGTCAGGGTTAATGATTAATTAACCCTGACCCCATTTGTCGGTAAAGCAATTGCTTACACGTAGGCGGCGAGCGCGCCTTTCATTTTTTTCAGCGCGGCCGACTCGATCTGGCGGATGCGCTCAGCCGAGACGCCGAACTCGTCGGCCAGCGTGTGCAGCGTGGCGCCGGAGCCGTCGTCGTTGGCCAGCCAGCGCGCTTCGACGATGCGGCGCGAACGCGGGTCGAGCTTGCCCAGCGCCGTTTCCAGGCCTTCGGAATGCAGGCGCGTCACTTGCTCGGCTTCCAGCACGCGGGTCGGCTCGCTTTGCTCGGAGGACAGGTAGGCGATGGGCGCGAACTTGTCGTCTTCGTCGTCGGTTGGCGATTCCAGCGCGATGTCGCGGCCGCTCAGGCGCGTTTCCATCTCGATCACTTCTTCGCGCTTGACGTCCAGCAGCTTGGCCAGCTGGTCGATCTGCGTGGGCGACATGGCGTCCAGGCCGGTCTTGTGGCTGCGCAGGTTGAAGAACAGCTTGCGCTGGGCCTTGGTGGTGGCCACTTTGACCAGGCGCCAGTTCTTCAGGATGTACTCGTGGATTTCCGCCTTGATCCAGTGCATCGCGTAGGACACCAGGCGCACGCCCTGGTCGGCGTCGAAACGCTTGACGGCTTTCATCAGGCCGATATTGCCTTCCTGGATCAGGTCGGCGTGCGGCAGGCCGTAGCCCAGATAGCCGCGCGCGATCGACACCACCAGGCGCAGGTGCGACAGCACCAGCTCCTGCGCGGCGCCCAGGTCGTTGTTTTCCTTGAGGCTGCGGCCGAGGCGCTTCTCGTCTTCAGGCGTGAGCATAGGCAGGCGGTTCACCGCCGAAATGTAGGCGTCCAGGTTGCCCAGGTTGCCAGTGAATCCCAGTCCCAGTGCCATGGCATTCTTATTGGCTGGTACCAATGCGGCAGGTGCGGTCATCATAGTCATTTTTGTTTCCTCGCTCGTCGAACACGGAATGTTTCGGATTCTTGCATCTTGCTGGATACGTCTTAAACTCAGCTTAATCTTGCTCTAATGCATGAGTTAAGGTATCAGTTGGACATATATTAGCACTCTCAATCGGTGAGTGCCAATCGCCAGTTGCAATGCCCCTGATAGTGGTAATGCTATGGGGCGATTCTATTCGATGGTTTTTGACAAAGGCGCGGCAAACCGCCTTGTGTTTGCGAAACGTCAATACGGACAGGATAGCGGGGGGAGGCGGCGCGGACTGTGCGTGAACGCACTTTGGGCGGGTGAGCGCAGCGCGCGTAACCCGCCTCAGCTCAGTTCAGGCGGGCCAGGTGGCGCTGCACCGACAGCACCGCGCCGGTCAGGCCGAGTATGGCGGACACGGCCAGCAGGGCGGCCATCGGCAGCGGCTCGAGCGCGGCCAGCTGGAATTCGGACGCGTACAGGCGGGCGAACTCGGCAATAGCCTTGTTCAACGGCTGCAGCGCCAGCGCCACCGCGCCCAGCGCCACGCCGCCGGCGCACAGGCCCAGCAGCGCGCCGGTGTAGTAGAACGGACGGTGGATGAAGGTGTCGGTGGCGCCGATCAGCTTGGACACCAGGATTTCCTCGCGCTGCGTCAGCACCTGCAGGCGGATGGTGTTGAACACCACCGCCACCACCACGGTGCCCAGCGTGGCCGCCAGCAGCAGCAGGGCCAGCTTGAGGACGCCGATCAGCGCGGCCAGGCGCTTGACCCAGGTCGAGTCGATCTGCACCGTGTCCACGCCGGGCAGGGCGCGCATCTGTTCGGCCAGCAGGTCCACGTCCAGCCCGGCCGCCGCGCTGCGGAAGGCGTCCAGCTTGACGATGTAGCTGTCCGGCAGCGGATTTTCGCCCAGGGTGGCGATCACGTCCGACAGGCCGCTCTTGCCTTTCAGGTTGTCCAGCGCCTTTTCGCGCGGCACGAAGATGATCTTGGCGTCCTTCATCAGTTCGCGCAGCGGCGTGGCCAGCGCGGCCGATTGCTCGCGCGCCACGTCCTGCTTCATGAACAGGCTGATTTCCGGATCGACCGACATCTGTTCGGACAGCGGGCGCACATTGTCCAGCAGGGTCAGCCCCATGAAGGGCAGCGCCAGGGCGATGGCCACCACCAGGATGTTGAACAGGAAACTGCCGGGCGCCTTGCGCAGGTGCACCAGCGCGGCGCCCAGCGCGAAGCCGTGTTGACGGAACCAGCTGCTCATGCTGCCACCTCCTGCGCCGTGGCGGCGTCGATGCTTTGCAGCTGGCCCTGTTTCAAATGGATTACGCGCGCCGCGCCGGCCAGCACCTGGTCGTCGTGGGTGGAAATCAGGCAGGTCACGCCCACCGAGTGGAAGGCGCGCAGCGCGTCCAGCACGCGGTCGGCGCTGGCGCGGTCCAGGTTGGCGGTCGGCTCGTCGGCCAGGATGATTTGCGGGCGGTTGACAATGGCGCGCGCGATCGAGACGCGCTGCTGTTCGCCGCCGGACAGGGCCAGCGGCGAGGCGTTGGCGCGGTCGCCCAGGCCCACCTTGTCGAGTGCGGCGCGGGCGCGCTGCTCGGCTTGGGCGCGCGGCTGGCCGGTCACCATCAGCGGCATCATCACGTTGGCGAGGATGGAGCGGTCGGTCAGCAGGCGCTGTTCCTGGAAGATCAGGCCCAGGTTGCGGCGCAGAAAGGGCACGCCGGCCGGCTTCAGCTTGCCGATGTCCTGGCCGTTGACGATCACCTTGCCCGAGCTGGGGCGCTCCATGGCGGCGATCATCTTGAGCAGGGTGGACTTGCCGGCGCCGGACGGGCCGGCCAGGAACACCAGTTCGCCCTTGTCGACGGTGAGCGAGACGTCGCGCAAGGCGGTGGCGTCGGCCGAGTATTGTTTGCTAACGTGCTGGAATTCAATCATGGGCGGGGGCCGTCCTCATATCGTTCAGCCCAGCAGGGCTTCGACAAATTCCGTGGCGTTGAAGGGCTGCAGGTCTTCGATGCGCTCGCCGATGCCGATGAAGTACACCGGCACCGGGCGCACGCGGGCGATGGCCGCGATCACGCCGCCCTTGGCCGTGCCGTCCAGCTTGGTGATGATCAGGCCGCTCAACTGCAGCGCGTCGTCGAAGGCTTTCACCTGCGCCAGCGCGTTCTGGCCGGTGTTGCCGTCGATCACCAGCAGGGTTTCATGCGGCGCGCCTTCCAGGCCCTTGCCCAGCACGCGCTTGACCTTTTTCAGCTCTTCCATCAGGTGCAACTGGGTCGGCAGGCGGCCGGCGGTGTCGATCATCACCACATCGATGCCCTTGGCCTTGGCCGACTGCACCGCGTCGTAGGACACGGCGGCCGGGTCGCCCGACTCTTGCGAGATGACGGTGACGTTGTTGCGCTGGCCCCACACCATCAGCTGCTCGCGCGCGGCGGCGCGGAAGGTGTCGCCGGCGGCCAGCAGCACCGACTGGCCGTGGCCCTGCATGTGCTTGGCCAGCTTGCCGATGGTGGTGGTCTTGCCGGCGCCGTTGACGCCGGAAATCATCATCACCAGCGGCTGGTGGCGGCCCAGTTCAAACGGTTTCTGCAGCGGCGCCAGCAGCTCTATCATCAGCGTTTTCAGCGCGGTCTTGACGGCGGCCGCGTCCAGCAGCTTGTCCTCCTTGACCTTGCGCTTGAGCGCGTCGAGCAGGAACTGGGTGGCGTCCACGCCGGCGTCGGCCATCAGCAGGGCCGCTTCCAGCTCGTCGTACAGGTCGTCATCGATCTTGGCGCCGACGAACAGCACCGACAGGTTGGCGGAAGTCTTGGACAGCCCGGCTTTCAGGCGGGCCATCCAGTTCGGCTTGTCCTGCTCGGCGCCGGGCGCAATCACGGGGGCGGGCGGGGCGGACGCGGTGGCCGGCGTGACGTCGGCATGGGCTGCGGGAGCGGCTGCCTGGGGCAGGGCGGGAGGCGTGTCGGGCTGGACAGGTTTTTTCTTGAAGAAGCTAAACATTGGTGTGCGGTAGAGGGCTTCAAGCGAAGGTCCGGCGGCGCCGGACGGGGAAATCTGCCGGTATTCTACCAGAGCGCGGGCCGCCGGCCGCTGCGGGGTTGTTCGATGATTAACCGTGAGTCAACTACGCGTGCATCAACTGCGCATTAACCGATCGGCAAGGCCTGGGTGCGCATGCGCACGCGCCAGTCGGCAATACCGACGCCGATTTCGGCCAGCTGGAACACGCGCACGAAGGCGGGCGGACGCTTGCGCAGCGCCGAGCAGTTGCCGCCGGCCCAGATTTCCACCGTGTCCGGCAGGCGCGCGCGCAGCTCCTTCAAGCCGTCCAGCGCCTGGCGCGGGTTCATGGAGGCCGACAGCGACAACGCCACGCTGTCCACGCCCAGGCTGCGGGCGGCATCGGCGATGTCCGGCACCGGGGTCTGGATGCCGAGCGAGATGGCGTGCGCGCCTTCGGCGGCGAACAGCGCTTCGGCCATCAGCAGGCCCAGGCCATGGCGTTCCTGCGGCAGGGTGGTGAGCAGGATGCGCGGGCGCGGCGCGCCGTTGTGCCCGGCGTTTGCCTGCGGCACCGAGAAGATGGCGCTGCGCATCACCATCTGCAGCGATTCGGCGAACAGGTGCTCTTCGAAGACGGCGAAGCGGCCGGCGGCCCAGGCGTCGCCCACCATCACCGTCAGCGGCGTGACCAGGTCGATGACAAAGCTCTTCAGGCCCATCACCAGTAAAGCTTGCGACAGCTTGCGGCGCAGCGCATCCATCTGGTGCGCCTTGCACAGGTCGAGGTAAACCTGCAGTTCCGGGTGGTGTGCGCGGCTGCGCGCCTTGCTCCCGTCGGCCGCCTTCTCGGCCAGCGCTTGCAGTTCTTCCGGACTGTATTGGATGACTTTGCCGGGACGGAAGCCGAGGTCGATCAGCCTTTTTACCAGGCGCAGCTTGACCACCTGTTCGGTGGGGTAGACGCGTTCGCCGAACGGGTCGCGCAGGGGCTGCGGGAAGTCGTAGCGGCGCTCCCAGACGCGCAAGGTTTCCTTGGCCACGCCGGTGTCGCGCTCAACGTCGCTGATGGTACTGGGGACTGTCAAAGAAGGGGCCTCAGTGTTCATGTTGCATAAGCGGCCACATGTTCGGGGTGGCCGCGCTTTCAAGGCGCCCGGGCTTGCACCCGGTTGCGAACTGCATTCTACAATCGTTTCGGTAGAGAAAGTGTCCCGTGCCGTGGCCGGCTTTCCGCCGAATCTCCCCTATGCCGAAGCTTGTCCACGACACAGGCTGGCCAGCCCGAACAATGAACACAATTCAGCTTGTGGCGCTTGGTTTGTCTTGGACAACAAAAGTCAACAAAGTGAAAAAAAATTCCCGAAGTGTTGTATCCGGGCGGCGGGAAATGTCACTGTCGAAGCAGACTCGATAAGTAAACCATAGGCGCTCCGGCGCCGTCGTCAAGGGGCGTGCGCAGGGGGCGCTGCCACAAAACCGGCGCGCCGCGCATTCTATTGTGGAAATTACTTATAACTAACAAGTCCAAGCAGAACTGGTCTGATTGCTGTATAAATAATGCTGTTTGGTTCAGCTTGCAGTTCACTCTACACTCGCACACTGGACGATTCATAACACTTGCTGGATTAGCAAACGGCCAGTATAGTGCCGCCTCCAGAGCCGACCGCTCTGTGACGAAGCCGGCAACAGCGAGCGGCAGCCTATATAAGTGACGCGTTTCTTATCCGAAATCGCAGTGTGGCAATCGGGGATTGCCCTCACAAATAACAAAGTGTGGCGCCAGCATGACTGGGCGCCGACAAGCACAAGAATTGAGCCGTGGTTCCAGCTTTACCCTTTTATGCAACACAAACTGAAGGAAACTCGTAATGAAAAAAACTCTGATCTCCATCGCAGTTCTGGGCGCAATGAGCACTGCTGCGTTTGCCCAATCGAACGTCACCATCTACGGTATCGTTGATGCTGGCGTGGTCTCCGAGCGTGGCGGCAAAGCAGGCAACGTAACGAAAGTAAGCAGTGGTGTTGCTAGCGCGTCCCGTCTGGGCTTCCGCGGTACGGAAGACCTGGGTGGCGGCCTGTCCGCCGTGTTCCTGCTGGAAGCCGGCTTCGCAGCCGACACCGGCGTGGGCGACACCTCCGGCCTGTTCCAGCGTCAATCGTACGTTGGCCTGGTATCGAAAGAAGCCGGCAGCCTGACCCTGGGCCGTCAGTACACCCCAATGTACCTGGCGCTGTCGCAAGTTGCCGATCCATTCCAGGCTGGCCTGGCCGGTTCGGCCAAGAACCTGTTTGGCGCTTCGGGCATGAACGTGCGTGCTTCGAACTCGGTCAACTACAAAACCCCGACCTACAGTGGCTTCAGCGGTGAATTCCAGTACGGCGTAGGCGAGCAGTCGAAAGCCGACGCTGGCCGTCAGCTGGGCGTGTCCCTGAACTACGGCAACGGCCCTCTGCAGGCTCGCCTGGCTTACAACAACCGCAACAACGACACCGCCGCTGCCGGCGTGCCGGTTGTGAACCGTGACTACGCGCACAGCACCCTGTTCGCCGCCAACTACGACTTCACCGTTGCCAAAGCGTTCTTCGCTTACAGCGATGACAAGGGTCCAACCTCGTCGCCTATCCCTAACCCAACCGCCTTCACCGCAACCGCGGTGGCAGCATCGACCGACAGCGACACCATGCTGATCGGCGCAACCGCTCCTATCGGCGGCGCTGGCACCCTGATCGCTTCGTACATCCACAAGGATGACAACGAAGCGGCCAACCGCGATGCCAGCCAGTGGGCACTGGGCTACTCGCACGCGCTGTCGAAGCGCACCAGCACCTATGTTGCTTACGCCAAGATCAAGAACAAGCGCGGCGCCAGCTACACCGTTGGCAACAACGCTGAAGTCGGTACCGGCGATAAAGCCTTCAACGTGGGCATCAAGCACACCTTCTAATTCCGCGTAAACGGCGTTAAATGCTGAGAACGGCGGCCTGCGGGCCGCCGTTTTTTATTCCGGTGCTAAAATTGCGCCCATGAAAATAGCCCATCAAATCGCATGTTTCTCCCTGCTGGCGGCCAGTGCCGCGATCGCCGCGCCCAAGGCGGTCACCAAGCCGGGCTCGAAGGCTAATGCAGGCTTGCCGCGCTACGGCATGGCAGTGTATTCGGACTTGTGCGTGCACCCCGAAAGCGGCGAGTTCGGCGGCCAGCGCATCAGCGTGCAGCGCTTTGCGGAAGTGGACACGGTGATCTATGAATTCACGGCGGGCGGCCTGAGCTGGCCGCTGGTGGCGGCCGACGTCAACATCGATCCGCAAGGCCGGCAGATGTATTTCACCGTGCACGTGGACGAGGAGGAGCGCACCATTAGCGGCAAGTTCGCAGACAAAGGCGACACCTTGGTGCTGGATGGCGGCTATTGCGGCCAGCCCGACGTGCCCGCCAAACTGCGGAAGGTCAAGGATTTCGGGCGCGCGGCGCCAGCCTGCAAGCCGTGCCCGGCGCCCAAGCCGGCCCCGCTGGAGCCGCAGGAAGACCAGCCTGCGGTGCCCAACATGCCGCATGAGGCGCCCGTCAAGCAGGCCGCCCCGCAGCCGCAGCAGGCCTGATTACGTCGCGGCTTGCGCCGCCTGCGCGTTCTTGCGGATGGTCTCCAGCGTTGCGCCCGGCGTGATCAGGTTGCCGTCGTAGCGCAACTCGATTACCGCCGGCAGGCTCTTGCCGCGCGTATGTTCCAGCGCCCGCTGCAGCGCCGGCGCGAACTGCGCCGTCTCCGTCACCACCTCGCCATGCGCGCCATAAGCCTGCGCCAGTGCCGCGAAGTCCGGATTGTGCAGCTCCGTGCCCGACACGCGGCCCGGATAGTTCTTCTCCTGGTGCATGCGGATGGTGCCGAACATATGGTTGTTGAACACGATGATGATCACGCCGGCCCGGTACTGCACCGCGGTGGCCAGTTCCTGGCCGTTCATCATGTACTCGCCGTCGCCGGCAAAGGTGATCACGGTGCGCGACGGATCGACGATCTTGGCCGCCACGCCGGCCGGCACGCTGTAGCCCATGGCGCCGCTGGTCGGGGCCAGCTGGGTGCGCATGCCGCCGTAGCGGTGGAAGCGGTGCGCCCAGGTGGCGTAGTTGCCGGCGCCGTTGGTGATGATGGTGTCGGCGGGCGTCAGCGCGTCCATGTCCTGCACCAGCTGCCACAGGTTCAGCGGCGCCTTGCCATCCTGGAAGATGGGCGGCTGCTGCTGGAACGCCAGGTAGTCGGCCCTGGCCTCGGCCACGCTGCCCTGCCATGCGGAGGGGTCCACCGGCTCCAGCTCCGCCAGCATGGCGGCCACCTGCGGCATGCCGCTGGCAATCATCAGTTCGCCCTGGTAGACGCTGCCCAGTTCTTCCGGGCTGGAATGGATGTGCACCAGGCGCTGCCGCGGCACCGGCGAGGACAGCAGCTCGTAGCCGCTGGTGGTCATCTCGCCCAGGCGCGGGCCGATGGCGATCAGCACGTCGGCATTCTTCACGCGCGCGGCCAGCTTCGGGTTGATGCCGATGCCGACGTCGCCCGCGTAGTGCGGATGGGCGTTGTCCAGCAAATCCTGGAAGCGGAAAGCGCAGGCCACCGGCAGCGCGTTGGCTTCGGCGAAGCGCTGCACGCCGGCGCAGGCCTGCGCGTCCCAGCCGCCGCCGCCCAGCAGCACCAGCGGGCGCTTGGCGCCTGCCAGCATGGCGCGCAGCTGCGCCATCTGAGGCTGCGAAGGCGCGCCCTGGGTGGGCTGGTAGCGGCCGGTGTCGGCCACGGCCGCCATGGTGGTGAGCATGTCTTCCGGCAAGGCCAGCACCACCGGGCCGGGCCGGCCGCTGGTGGCCACCTGGAAGGCGCGCGCCATGTATTCGGGGATGCGGTCGGCACGCTCGATCTGCGCCACCCACTTGGCCATCTGGCCGTACATGCGGCGGTAATCGATTTCCTGGAACGCCTCGCGGTCCATGAAGTCGCTGCCCACCTGGCCGATGAACAGTATCATCGGCGTGGAATCCTGGAACGCCGTGTGCACGCCGATGGAGGCGTTGGTCGCGCCCGGACCGCGCGTAACGAAGCAGATGCCCGGCTGCCCGGTCAGCTTGCCGTAGGCCTCGGCCATGAACGCCGCGCCGCCCTCCTGGCGGTTGATGATGAAGCGGATGCCGGAATCGTGCAGTGCGTCAAGCACGTCCAGGTAGCTTTCGCCGGGCACGCCGAAGGCGGTATCGACGCCGTGGATCTTCAGGGCGTCCACCAGTATCTGGCCACCGGTGCGGGAGGGATGCGTCATGGTCTAACCTTTGTGAGGAGAAAATGCGGGAAAGTGATGCGGCATTCTACGGCCAGCCACCGCGCCCGGCTTTTGAAATGGCGACATCAAATTTCCAAAAAGGGCGGCATGGTACAATATGCCCTGAAGCAAGCCAGACAGCCGCTGGCCGATGCAGCAATGCAAAGGCGGGAGGAAGGTCCGGACTCCATAGAGCGGGGTGACGGTTAACGGCCGTCCGCTGAAAGCCTTTCGGGGTATAAGGCGAGGAATAGGGCCACAGAGACGAGCGTATTAAGTTACGGTGAAACGCGGTAACCTCCACCTGGTGCAATTTCAAATAGGCACGCGATGATGCTGCTCGCGGAGCGTGCGGGTAGAAAGCTTGAGCGCTGGAGTAATCCAGCGCCTAGAGGAATGGCTGTCATAGCGCGGACCCGCAAGGGCGAGCGCCGTAACAAAATCCGGCCTACCGGCTTGCTTCAACTGAATTAGCTGTGCTTGGGGATACGCCGATGAAGAAATACATCCTGGCCCTCGACCAGGGAACCACCAGCTCGCGCGCCATCCTGTTCGACCACCTCGGGCAGATCCACGGCAGCGCGGCGCTGGAATATCCGCAGCATTACCCGCATCCCGGCTGGGTCGAGCACGACCCCAACGAAATCTGGAACAGCCAGATCACCGTCGCCCGCAAGGTACTGCACGACAATCACATCGATGCGCAGCAGGTGCGCGCCATCGGCATCGCCAACCAGCGTGAAACCACCGTGGTCTGGGACCGCAAGACCGGCGAGCCGATAGCGCCCGCCATCGTCTGGCAAGACCGGCGTACGGCTGACATCTGCCACGAACTGCGCGCGGCCGGCAAGGCCAGGCAGATCGCCGAATGCACCGGCCTGGAACTGGACGCCTATTTTTCCGCCACCAAGATCAAATGGTTGCTCGACCACGTGCCCGGCGCGCGCGAGCGGGCCCGCCACGGCGCACTGGCCTTTGGCACCATCGACTCCTGGCTGGCCTGGAAGCTGTGTGGCGTGCACGTCACCGACGTCAGCAACGCCTCCCGCACCATGCTGTTCAACATCCACCTGATGCGCTGGGACGCGGATCTGCTGGCGCTGTTCGACATTCCCGAGCAGATGCTGCCGCAGGTGGTGTCCTCCAGCGAAGAAATCGGCATGACGCGCGCCGCCCTGTTCGGGCGCGAGATTCCGGTGGCCGGCATCGCCGGCGACCAGCAGGCCGCCACCTTCGGCCAGGCCTGCCATCAGCCCGGCATGGTCAAGAACACTTACGGCACCGGCTGCTTCATGCTGATGCACGCCGGCCGGCACGCGGCCGTGTCGCACAACCGCCTGCTGTCCACGGTGGGCTGGCGGGTCGACGGCCGCACCGACTACCTGCTGGAAGGCAGCGTCTTCATGGGCGGCGCAACAGTGCAATGGCTGCGCGACGGGCTGGGCATCATCAAGCAGTCGGGCGACGTCGAAGCGCTGGCCGGCAGCGTGCCCGACAGCGGCGGCGTGCTGCTGGTGCCGGCTTTCACCGGCCTCGGCGCACCGCACTGGGACCCGTACGCGCGCGGCGCCCTGATGGGCATGACGCGCGGCACCACGGCGGCGCATATCGCGCGTGCGGCGGTCGAAGCCATTGCCTACCAGAGCGCCGAGCTGCTGGCGGCCATGCAGAAGGACGTGGCGGCCTCGCACCGCACCATTCCCGTCACCGAAGTGCGGGCCGACGGCGGCGCCGCCCGCAACGACCTGCTGATGCAGTTCCAGGCCGACCTGCTGGGCGTGCCGGTGCTGCGGCCCAAGGTCACTGAAACCACCGCGCTGGGCGCGGCCTACCTGGCCGGGCTGGCGGTGGGCTTCTGGGAATCGGCCGAGGAAATTGCCGCGCAGTGGCAATGCGAGCGCCGCTTCGAACCCGCCATGGGCGCCGACCAGCGCGCCGCGCTGCTGTCCCGCTGGTCGCGCGCCGTCGAGCGCGCCAAGGGCTGGGACGCGCCGCTCTGAATGGATTTGCGACTTTCCACACTACCTCATGGACAACATGTTCCGCACCTCCGTTCCTCTCCTCCAGACCGAGCGATTTACGTTGCGCGCGTATCGGCGCGAAGACTTCGGCGCGTTTGCGGACCATCTGAGGGATCCGGAAAGTTCGGCCCACCTCGGCACGTCCGATCGCCAGGCGGCCTGGCGAATCTTCAGTTCGCATACCGGCTTGTGGCTGCTGGATGGCGCTGGCTGGTGGACCGTCGAGAACAGGCACACCGGCCAGCTGGTCGGCAATGTGGGCGCTTTCTTTCGCGAGGAAAGCACCGCGATGGAGATCGGCTGGAATACATACCGGGCGTTCTGGGGCCAGGGAATCGCAATCGAAGCAGCGGCGGCAGTCCTGGACTATGTGTTCGACGTGCGGGGCGAGCCGACAGTCCGGGCCCTCATTACGCCTGCCAATCACGCATCGCGCCGTGTTGCCGAGCGTCTTGGGATGGCATACGAAATGGAAACTGAGTTGCACGGCAAGGCCATATCGAGCTATATGCGTGAGCGCGGCCCCGCATAGCCGCTGGAGGACGATTTATGCGTCGTGCGGACGCGAGCGCGTGTCGATTTCGCGCATCGCCATCCGTCGTATGGTTGTAGCTCCGATCGCTCAACCTATTTTCCCTAAGGAAACGCCATGAATAAGCAAATCATCCTCAACTTGCCGGTGAAAGACCTGAACCAGTCCAAGGCCTTCTTTTCCGCGCTAGGATTCACGTTTAACGCCCGCTACTGCGGCGACAATGCAGTGTTCATGAACATCGCCGGCGACACCATCCAGGCCATGCTGACGAGCGAGCCGTTCTTCCAGTCCTTGATCGGCAAGCCCGTCGCGCAGGCCAGAGAGGCCAATGAAGTCGTCATCTGCCTGAGCTGCGAAAGCCGGGAAGAAGTCGACACCATCATCGCCAAGGCCGTCGCCGCCGGCGGCCGCACGCCGCACCCGCCGGAGGACCATGGCTTCATGTATGACCAGGGGTTCGAGGACATCGATGGCCACCTGTGGAACCTGGTCTGGTCCGCACCGGAGGCCTAGCCTGCGCGTGACAAAGCGCGTATTTTTCAGGCTTTGCGACCTGTAGACTATGGGAAAATGCCCGCAGCCTCACAAGGTGTCGAGAAATTGCTAACCAGGAAAGGCTGCATGAGCTATTACGTTCTCTCGACATACGCCATGTATGCTGCGACCGCCTTGTCGATCGCATGCTCGGTTATTGCAAACGCCAAAGTGCATCCGGCGGCGAAGCACCCGTTTCGTGTTCTTCTCTGGCGGGACAGGAGTGATTTTTCCGGCACAGGATGGCAATTCAGGCTAGCCTCGGTTTACTTGGGGGCGGCCGCTTTTGCTTTGGTCCCGGTGTCCAAGATGATTCAGTTCTTCCAGAGCCACTGACGCCGCTTCTACACTGCATGCTCTAACGAAGGAGCAGGACTTGCTGCTGCACAGGAAGCACCGGGCCCAGAGCGCCGTCGCCAACGCCGGCCTGGAGCAGCAGTTGAAGCGGTACGGCTTGCAGGATGTGGTGATAGCCGGCCCGTGCGGGCGGCCCACCAATTCAACGGTCCCACATAGGCCAGCGCGATCCGCTGCGCCATGGAACTGCTGCAGCGCTGCGGGCCTGGCGCCGTCAGCGCAACAGCCAGCCGGACACGGCCCGGACGTAGCGCGGCATGATCACATACACCATTAGCCACACGATCAGGCCGGCTGACAGCAGCGGGATCGCGCCCGCGGGCAATGGCCAGCCTTCGGTCAGCGTGCGCAGCAGTGCCGGTACGCCCTGGCTCAAGGGGTAGATGGCCGAGAAGGTCAGCAGGAACTGCTTGTAGGGCTTGGGCTGGCGCTCGCCGGCCAGCGCTGGCGTGAACCAGAGGCCCACGCCGGCGCGCAGGCGTTCGGTCCGCAGCAGCAAGGGGCGCAGTTCTTCGACCAGCCGCCGGCGCTGTTCCGATCCGACCCAGGCCTGCAGCTGCGCGTCGCTGTCGAAATGGACCAGCAGCGTGTAGCTGGTGTCGCGGCCTTCCGGCCGTATCACCGCCGTGCCCTGGAAGCCGGCGAAGCGCCGGCATTCCGAGGTCACCTCCGTGATCCAGGCCTCGTAGCGCCCGCGCGCCGCAGGCCGCACCGCATGCCGCACCAGCAGCGCGGCGCGGTCCGCAACGCTGTCCTTCATAGGTTGGTGAAGGTGATGTGCTTGTATTCGAGGAAGTCGTCGATCGACGCCACGCCATTCAGGCGGCCGCTGCCCGACTGCTTGTAGCCGCCTTCTTCGAATTCGTCGAACACCTGTGCCCAGTCGTTGATCCATACCGTGCCGGCCTTGATCTTGCGCGCCACGCGCAGCGAGCGCCTGGTGTCGCGGCTCCAGACGGCGGCAGCCAAGCCGTATTCGCTGTCGTTGGCCAGGGCCAGCACTTCCTCTTCCGTGTCGAACACCTGCAGCGTCATCACCGGGCCGAAGGTTTCCTCCTGCACGATGGGTAGCTTGGGATCGCATACTTCCAGCAGGGTGGGGCGGTAGAACGCGCCTGCCGCGAGCGGGCCTTCGGTTACGGGGCCGCCGCGCAGCAGCGCCTTCGCGCCGGAGGCGATGGCCTGCTCCACGGCCGCGTTCACGCGCGCCACGTTGGCCTTGTCGATCAGCGGACCCATACCGCTGTCCGGGTCGGCCGCCGGGCCCACGCGCACCGCTTCGAGCTGGGCCGCCAGCCGTTCGCGCACTTGCCCGGCCACGCTGCTGTGTACCAGCAGGCGCGAGCCGGTCATGCAGAACTGGCCGGAGAACACCGTCAGCGATTTTTCAATGACGGGCAAGGCCGCGTCCAGGTCGGCGTCGCCGAATACCAGGTGGGGCGTCTTGCCGCCCAGTTCCAGGCCGAAGCGCTTGAGCTGCTGCGCGCCCACGGCGGAAATGGCCTGGCCGGTGCGGGTGGAGCCGGTGAAGCTGATGACGGGCACCTCGGGCGATGCCACCATCAGCTTGGCGCCTTCCGCGCCGGACTCGGTGAACAGGTTGATCACGCCGCGCGGCAGCGATGGCGCCTCGGACATGATGCGCGCGACCAGTGCGTTGGTCAGCGCGGTCTGGCCCGGCATCTTGATGACGGCCGTGGCGCCAGCTGCCAGGGCCGGCGCCAGCGAGCGCACCATCAGGATCACCGGCGAGTTCCACGGCACCATGATGCCGGCCACGCCCACCGGTTCGCGCAGCAGCAGCGACACCGCGTTGGGGCGCGGCGAGCCGCTGCGGCCCATGTCGGTGCGCGCCAGTGCGGCCGCGAAGCGCAGCTTGGACGGCGCCATGTCGATTTCAAAGCCGGCTTCCCGCTTGATCTTGCCGTTTTCCAGCGACAGCAGGTCGATCAGCGCTTCGCGGTGGCGCTCGAAGGAGGCCGCCAGCTCTTCCAGCACGCGCGCGCGCAACTGGGCGTTGCCGGCCCAGCAGCCGGTGTCAAAGGCGCGCTGCGCCGCCGCGATGGCCAGTTGCGCTTCGCGCGCGCCGCCGTCGGCGTACTGGCCGATCACCGCGCCGGTGGCCGGGTCGTGAGCCTTGCGGACGGAGTCGGAGGCGAGCCATTCGCCGTCGATCCAGTGCAGCGCCGGCTGGTTTGCTAGGGCATTGTTCATAGTGGTTTCGATTCCTGTCAGAAGAAGCGCGCGGCCGCGTGTTCGGCTACCGCGATGGTGGTGATGTTGGTGGCCACGGACACCGTGTCCGGGAAGATGGAGGCGTCCACCACGCGCAGGCCCTGCAGGCCGCGCACGCGGCATTGCAGGTCCAGCACCGCGTGCGGATCGCCATCGCGGCCCATCGGCACGGTGGAGGTGGGATGGTGGTAGGTGTCCAGCGTGCCGAGCATGGAGCGCTCGATGGCGCCGTCGTCCTGCGAGGCGGCGCCCGGCACCAGTTCGCTGTGCACCATGGCCGACAGCGGCGCGCTCCGGCCCAGCTTGCGCGCCAGCTTCACGCCTTCCAGCAGGCGGGCGCGGTCGCCGGCGTCGGCCAGGAAGTTCAGGTCGATGCGCGGTGCGGCCTGCGGGTCGCGCGACACCAGGCTGAATCTGCCCACCGACTGCGGCAGCGTCAGCGCCACCGCCAGCACAAAGCCCACCTTGGTCGGGCTCAGTTCGTGCGGGAACAGGTGGGTGGCGGTGATGTGCAGGTCCAGTTCGCCTTGTTTGGCCAGGCTGCTGCGGGTCCACAGCTTGGCGCCGATGGCGGGCGATTGCGGGCCAATGGCTTCGGGCCTGGCGGCGTAGGCGTTGTAGTAAAAAGGATGGTCCTTCAGGCGCTGGCCCACCGGCAGGTCTGCCACCAGCGGTATGTCCAGCGCTGCCAGGTCGCGCGCCGGGCCGACGCCGGAGCGCAGCAGGATGGCGGCGCTGCCGTAGGCGCCCGCGCTGAGGACGACTTGCTTTGCCTTGATGAGCTGGCCGCCGGCCAGGCGCACGCCGACGGCCTTGCCGCCTTCGAACAGCACACGGTCCACCAGCGCCTTGCCCTGCACGCGCAGGTTGGCGCGGGCGCGCACGCTGTTGGTCAGGTAGGCCATGCCGGTGTTGACGCGCACGCCGTTGACCACGTTCATGCGGTAAGGGCCGACGCCGTGCGGCTCGGGGACGTCGAAGTCGGACACGGCGGCGTAGCCGGCGGCGCGGGCCGCGTCGGTGAAGGCGCGCTGCATCGGTGTGGTGTCGTCGCGGGTGAGCTGGCGTACCGGCAGCGGGCCGCCCTGGCCGTGCAGCGCGCTGGCGCCGCCGTCGCTGTCTTCCAGCCGCTTGAACGACGGCAGCAGGTCGTCATAGGACCAGCCGGGCAGGTTCCAGCTGGCAAAGTCGCTGGCGCGGGCGCGGATGGCGACGGCGCCGTTGATGGCCGAACTGCCGCCCAGTACCTTGCCGCGCAGGGCTTGCACCGGGTGGCCGATGAAGCCGGCCTCGGTCTGGTAGCCCCACTCGTGGCTGGCGTCGCCGCCCAGGCGGTCGCTGCTGCTGACCACTGCCGGGTAGTCCCAGGGCGCGTAGGCGGTTCCGGCTTCGAGCAGCAGCACGCTGCGGTCTGCGCGTTCGCTCAGGCGCGCAGCCAACACGGCGCCGGCCGAGCCGCCGCCGATCACCAGCACGTCCACCGGCTGCTCAGGCGCCAGTGGCCGCCGTTTCGCTTGGCCGGCGCTGCCGGCGGCCGGGGCCGAGGCCTTGGCGGGCGGGGCGGTTGCCGCGATGGTTGCCGCTGCCAGCGCAGCGGTGAGGACGCTTCTGCGCTCGGGCATGGCGGGAGGGCGGGAAGTAGTCATGCGAGCCCCCTTACTGACGCGCCAGGCCGGCTGCTTCCAGGATCACCTGGGCCACGGCGGCGGGTTGTGAGCGGTGCGGCACATGGCTGGTGGCCAGGCTGGTGGTTTTCGCCTTGATGCGTGCCGCGAGCGCGCGCTGCAGGTCGGGCGGAATCATGCGGTCCTGCTCGCTGACGATGTACCAGGACGGCTTGCCGCTCCAGGCCGCGGAGCCGATGCGCTCACTGAAGGCCGAGGCCTGGATGGGCCCCTGGGTGGCGGCCATGACTTCGGTCACGGCGGCGGGCAGGTCCTGCGCGAAGGCCTGGCTGACGCCCTGCGGCGTGAGCGAGATGTAGCCGCTCGGGTCCAGCACGAACTCGCGCTGGCCGAGCGAGGGCGGGTAGTCCTTGCCCAGTTCGCCGGTGGTCTGTCCGGCGGCCGGCGCGAACGCGGCCACGTAGACCAGCGCGGCGACCTTGTCGTGGTTGCCCGCCTCGGTAATCACGCTGCCGCCCCAGGAGTGGCCTACCAGGACCACCTTGCCCGGCGCCGCGTCGATCGCGCGGCGCGCTTCGGCTGCGTCGCCGGCCAGGGAATGCAGGCCATTTTGCACTGCCTGCACGCGCAGGCCGCGCGCTTGCAGCAGCGGGATCAATTGGGCCCAGTCGGAGCCGTCGGCGAAGGCGCCGTGCACCAGCACCACGGAGGTGGGGGCGGGCGCGGCTTGAGCTTGCTGGGCTTGCGCGCCCAGCGAGGAAGTGGCCAGCAGGGCAGTGGCGATGGTTTTACGCAGCATGAATGTATTCTCCAGATAGATAGTTGTGTCTTGCTTGGGTGTGCAGATGGTTCAGCGCCGGCGGCAAGCGGCCAGGCGGTAGACCGCGCTGCGCAGCGGCACCATGGGGTCGCCGGACAGCGCCAGGCCATCGGCCAGGCGGCCCGGGTCGAGCGCCAGTGCGCCGGCGGCTCGCTGCTGGTCGCGTGCCAGGGTGTCGATGCGCAGTTCGCCGAGCAGGATTTCCCGGCGCGCGGCCGGGCCCGCGTGCGGCCAGGCTATCGAGCCGTCGGCGCAGTCGTCGCCGGGGGCCGCCAGCTGGAACATCAGCCGCATGACGGCCGGCCCATCGGCCAGGCGGCTGGCCAGTTCTTGCGCCAGGTAGTCGGGCGCCAGCGCCGCGGCCTGCTCCAGCGGAACGGCCGGCAACGGCGCCGCCGGGTCGATGCGGTAGCGGCCCATGGTCAATCGGCCGTCCGCCGCCAGCAGGCCGAAGGCGTTGACGCCGAAATAGGGGATCGACGCGTAGCTGGCCGGCGCGGAGGGCGCCGCTTCCAGGTAGCGCTGCGCGCCCGGATGTTGCGCCAGGAAGGCGGCCAGCGGCGCGGGATCGGGGTGCTGCTCCGCCACCGAGGCGGCGATCGCCTGCAGGAATGCCAGGAAATCGCCCGGCGCCGCCACCGGGAAGCCGTCGAAGGAATGCGCGACGATGTCGGTGACGGCGGGGGCAAGCGGGCCGGCTGCCGCATGGAACCGGATGCCCAGGCCGCGCGGCGTTGCGCTGGGGGCGGCGTCGGCTGTTTGAGGGATGCCGCTGAAATTGCTGAAGCGCAGCGTCACCGGCATCGCCCGCCCTTGCAGGTGCGCGGCGCGCGACCACTGCGCCGCGCCGGGGGCAGCGGTGAAGCTGCCATGCGCCACCACGCCCTTGGCGTGCGTCATGCGGTGGCCCGCGTGCTTGCCGAAGGTGGCCTGCAGGGCCTCCAGCAATTGGTCGGAAAATTGCGCAGGCAGGTGCGCAGGCAGCGGTTGAACGCTCACCGGCCGCCTCAGGACGCCTTGAAGGTCTGGTCCTGGCGGTCCACCCAGGGCTGGAACAGCGCGGCAGGCCAGTTCGGGTCGACGCGCGAGGTGCGTTCGATGCATTTCCAGATGCCGTCGCGCTTCTCGAACTTATCGTAGTAGGTACCTGTCGACAGGAAGCCTTCGCCGCCCTCGCGCCAGGTGACGATCCAGTTCCACTCCACGCTGGCGTTCTCGCCCCCGCCCTGGATCACGAAGGTGCCCAGCGAGTGGCGCATGCGCGCCATCGGGAACACGCTGTGGGCGTAGTCGTACAGCTGCTTCATGCCGTCCGGGCCGACGAATTCGTTCTGGCGGATGTCGATCACGGTGAATTTCGCCTCCGGCCAGTACAGGGAACCGTACAGCTCGGCCGAGGCGCGGCTGGCGTCGTTGTCGATGTAGCGCTGGTGCCGGTTCAGCTGCTCGAAGATCTCGAAACGGTCGGCGGTGCTCAGGGCGAGGGAAGAGGTCAAGGCGGTGCTCCTGTTGTTCAATGGTCAATGAGGAGCGCAGTGTAGGATGGGCAGCCGGGCCGCAGTAGCCGGTGAAAGTGGCCAGCACTTTCCCAACCGTGGGATGATCTCCGCAGCGCGCCGGCATGGTATAGTCCGCCGTTTATTGTAAATTTCGCACTTGCCGATTCCACATTCCTATGCTCGATCTCAACGCCTTGCAGTATTTTGTTCTGGTGATCGACCATGGCGGCTTCAACCCCACCTCACGCGCGCTCGGCATCCCCAAGTCGAATCTCAGCCGCCGCATCGCGCTGCTGGAAAAACGCCTGGGCGTGCGCCTGATCGTGCGCAACACGCGCAATTTCAAGCTCACCGAGGTGGGCATGCACTACTACCAGCACTGCCGCGCCATGCTGGCGGCGGCAGCGGCGGCGGAAGAGTCGGTGGCCATGGCCAGCAATGAGCCGTCCGGGCTGCTGCGCGTCACGTGCCCGACGGCGCTGCTGGAGGAGTGCGTGGGCAGAATGGTCACCGAGTTCATGGCGCAGTGCCCGAGCGTGGAAGTGCATCTGGAGGCCATCAACCGGGTGGTGGACGTGGTGGCCGAGGGCGTGGACATTGCGCTGCGGGTGCGCGTGCCGCCGTTCCAGGATTCCGACCTGGTGACGCGCGAGCTGTCGCAGCGGGTGCAGCGCCTGGTGGCGTCGCCGGAACTGCTCAAGCACTATGGCGCGCCGGAGTCGCCGGCGGACCTGCTACGCTTCCCCAGCGCCCATCACGGCAAGCCGATGCACGACTACAGCTGGAGCCTGCACCATGCGGATGGCGCCAGCCAGACCGTGCGCCACAGCCCGCGCCTGGTGGTCAACGACCTGCGCATGCTGCGCCTGGCTGCGTTGAAGGGCGTTTGCGTGGTGCAGCTGCCCAGCGCCCAGGTGCATGGCGACCTGGCGCAGCACGAGCTGGTGGAGGTGTTGCCTGGGTGGGCGCCGAAAACCGAGGTGATCCACGCGGTGATGCCGACCCGGCGCGGCATGCTGCCGGCTACCCGTTCGCTGATTGACTTCCTGGCCGAGCGCTTTGCGCTGCTGGACGACCCGTTCCGGGGACCCGGCTAGCGGACCGCCGCCCCGCTCACCGCTTAAACGCCCATCAGGGACAGGAAGCCTTTACTGAGCGGCACCGTCACGGCCGCCAGCAGGGTTTGCAGCGTGATCAGGGCGGCCATCAGGCGCGCGTCGCCGCCCAGCTGCCTGGCCATGATGTAGGCGTTGGGCGCGCACGGCAGCGCGCAATAGAAGGTGGCGGCCAGCGCCACCGGCGCCGATACGGCAAACAGCGCGCACACCTTGGCGCCCACCAGCGGCAGCGCCACCAGCTTGAGCAGCGAGGCCCAGCCCAGCGCCACCGGCCGCAGCCCTTGCAGCGAGAACACCAGGCCGCTGCCCACGCACACCAGGCCCAGCGCCAGCGCGGCCTTGCCAAGGATGTCGAGCGTATTCATCAGCGGCAGCGGAAGCGTGACGCCGGACAGGCTCACCAGCATGCCCGCCAGCGTGGACAGGATGATGGGATTGCCGGCCAGGGTCTTGCCGATCTTGCGGTAGTCGGCTTTGCTGCCGCTCCACCAGGACAGGGCGATGATCGACAGCATGTTTACCACCGGCAGGCACAGCGCCAGCGACAGCATCACCAGCGCGGCCGTGCCGGCGTCGAAAGACAGCGAGGACACGGCCAGGCCGAAGTAGGTATTGGGCCGCATGGCCCCTTGCATCACCGACGAGCGGCTGGCGCCGGGCAGGCCGCGCGCGGCTGGCATGGCCAGCAAGGTGACGCCGATGATGATGAAGGTGGGCAGCAGCGTGGCCAGCGCCAGTTCGCCGACCTGGCTGCCTTCAAAGCTGAGCCTGGCGGTACCGGCGAACAGCAGCGCAGGGAAGGCGATGTTGTAGGAAAACTTTTCCACCGAGGGGAAGAATGCTTCCGGCAGCCATTCATAATGGCGGATGGCCACCCCGAGCAGGATGACAAGAAAGACGGGCAGGATGGAGGCGAGCATGGGACATTATAAAAGCGGTGCGCGCTTGCTGCAGGGAATCAGGTAGACTCGGCCGGTACTGATAACTAGCTTGCAACCAAAGCAATCCCGGAGCGGACATGTTCAATGTGGAACTGGCAGCCATCGAAACGCTGTTCGATGCGCTGAGCGACGTGGCCTTCTTCGTCAAGGACCGCGACGGCCGCTACCTGGCCGCCAACCACACGCTGGTGCGGCGCTGCGGCCTGCGCAGCAAGCAGGAGCTGGCCGGCAAGACGGTGCTGGAAGTGCACCCGCGCTCGCTGGCCCAGGCCTATATCGCGCAGGACCGCCAGGTGATCGAGCAGGGCTGCAGCATCCGCCAGCACCTGGAGCTGCACCTGTATCCCAACCGCCGCCATGGCTGGTGCCTGACGCACAAGGTGCCGCTGCGCGACCAGGCCGGCGCCATCGTCGGCCTGGTCGGCACCTCGCACGACCTGGGCCTGGCCGACGACCACCATCCCGTGTACCGGCAGATTGCCGGCATCGCCCAGCATATCCGCGAGCATTACCGCGAGCCGCTGTGCCTGCAGCAGCTGGCGCGCGACGCCGGCTTGCCGCTGGCGCGCGTGGAGCGGCTGTTCCAGCGCGTGTTCCACTACAGCCCGCGCCAGCTGCTGCTGCAGACGCGGCTCAACGGCGCGCTGGCGCTGATCGAATCGGGCCGTGAACTCAGCATCGCCGAGATCGCCGCGGACTGCGGCTACACCGACCACAGCGCATTCAGCCGCCAGTTCAAGGCGCTCACCGGGCAAACCCCGGTGCAGTACCGCGCCCAGTGCCGCAGCCAGGGCGGCCCCGGCGGCGCTGCCCTGTCCGCATCGTCCGCGTCCGCATCCCTGCTGGCGTCGCTCGCGAATTGATAGCTGTGGCTTTTCTGCGTGGGCGGCGTGCGGCCGCTGTGCCGAACCCAAGCCCCATGCCGCCTAAATAGAGCGAACGGCTTCGCCGGCCTGTTTTTGCTGTCATCCGGGAAATCTTGCCACGCTAGTATTTCCTGGCCGGGGCGCAGTCCCGGCGACCTTATCGACAACAAAAAACAGGAGCCAAACACATGTCATTCCCAAGAAACGCACTGCCCCAGGCAGCCTTGATCGCGCTGATGGCCTGCTGCCATGCGAACGCAGCCCCGGCCGACGCGCATCAAGGCGAGCACGCGCGCCTGCGCCAGGCGCCCATGCCGCATGCGCGCCAGAGCCTGCCACCGTCGGCCGAGCAAAGCCGCTACAACCTCCCGGTCAGCAAAAAGCCGCGCCACGACCTGATGCCGCGCCAGCTGCGCAGCAGCGCTCCCGCCGCCACGCTGGCGGCCACGCCCGAATGCAAGGACATGGCCAAGCTGGCCACCTACAGCGGCGCCGCGCTGGCCGACTACCTGGCCGGCTTGCCGGACTACGAATGCACCTATGGCCTGTTCTCGCTGAGCGCGCAGCAGGCGGCCACGATCTATTCCGCCGCCAACATGGGCGCGGTGGCCAGCCGGGTGGCCCAGGAAGCGGCCGGCTACAACGCCAGCAACATGAAGCTGGTCAACCTGGTGCTGTACCTGCGCGCCGGCTACTACCTGGCCGGTACCGGCGCCATGCCCGAACCGGCGGCCACGCTGGCCGCGTCGCTGCGGGCGCCGATCAGGCAGCTGGCCGAGGGCAGCGCACTGTACCAGCCCAACGCGGCGGCCGAAAGCACGGCGCTGGAGACCTTCAAGCTGATCACCAATATGCACGACGAGCTGTACTACCTGCCCAGCGTGAAAACCGTGGTCACGCGCTTTACCAACCGCAGCGGCTACCCGAACGCGGCCGAGGCGCTCAAGCAGAACAGCGCGGGCGGCGGCCTGACCGGCGCGCTGACGGTGCTGTTCTACGCGCACGGGCGGCCGGGCGGGGCGGACCTGCTGAAGGCCGACCTGTCCTACGCCACGGCGCTGAACACCTTCGTCACCGCCAACAAGGCCGCGCTGCTGGGCAGCAATGCCGCCTACGAGCTGACCGACGCCGCCAGCGAGGCGTTCCGCTTCATGCAGTACGCCGGGCTCAAGGCCGGCATCAAGCCCATGGTGCAGGCCACGCTGCAAACCAGCTCCATGACCGGCGCCGACAGCGGCCTGTGGCTGGCCGCCGCGTCCGCCGTGAAGTATTACGACAACGCCAGCTGCGCCGAATACGGCACCTGCAACTATGAACAGCAGCTGGCGGACAGCGTGCTCAAGTACAGCCGCGAATGCAGCCCCACCTTGCGCCTGCGCGCCCAGGACATGACCGCCGCCCAGATGACGGAAGTGTGCGCCACCTTGCAGCAAGGCGAGGGCTATGTGCACGCCATGCTGCAAACCCAGCGCACGCCGGTCGGCAGCGACAACAACACGGCGCTGGAACTGGTGGTGTTCGACGACTATAGCAATTACAGCAAGTACGCCGGCATCATCTACGGCATCGGCACCGACAACGGCGGCATGTACCTGGAGGGCAATCCGGCGCAGGCCGGCAACCAGGCGCGCTTCATCGCGCACGAGGCATCCTGGCTGCGGCCCGTGTTCAAGGTCTGGAACCTGGAGCATGAGTACGTGCATTACCTGGACGGCCGTTTCAATATGTACGGCGATTTCGGCGCTTCCACCGCCGTGCCCACCGTGTGGTGGATCGAGGGCATCGCGGAATACCTGACCTTGAAGAACGATAACCAGGTCGCCATCGACATGGCGAAAACCCGCGCCTACCGCCTGAGTGAGATTTTTGGCAACACCTACAGCATGGGCGATTACAGCAACCGCGCCTACCGCTGGGGCTATATGGCCACCCGCTTCATGATGGAAAAGCACCGCCCGGAGGTGGACGGCATGCTGGCCAAGTTCCGCCTCGGCGACTACACGCGTTATCAAACCGCTATCGGCCAGATCGGTACCTCCTACGACAACGAGTTCGCCGCCTGGGTCGATACAGCCACCACCGCCGGCGAGCCGCCGATGCCCAACGACGATCCGGGCGCCAACCTGCCGGCCTGCGCCTCGTCCACCAACCTGGGCAAGAACTGCGTGCTGCGCAACCTGGCTTCCGGCTACCGTTCGTATTTCACGCTGATGCTGCCGGCCGGGGCGAAAAACCTGAAACTGGCCACCCGCAATGGCACCGGCGACGTGAATATGTATTTGGCGCTGGACCGCTGGCCGACGCCGTCCAATTATGACCAGGCTGCGGCCAAGGCCGGCAATGCGGAGGATATCGCATTGGCCAACCCGGCGGCGGTGCGCTGGTATTACATTACACTGGACGCGAAACAAGCCTTCAGCGGGGTCTCGCTGAGTGTAACGTACGAGTAAAAAGCCGCGCTTTGCGTATAATGAAAGCAGGTCTAGCCCGCCTCTCGCGGGCTTAAATTTGTCTATACAAGTTGTTGTGGTGGCAGTCAGAAGGAAACGTTCAGCACTGGTTTGATCCCAAGATTCTCCGTCCTGCCTGATCGCGCGCAAAGCGCGGCAGAGTGCCAAATCCCATAAAAAATCCCCACTCGGACCGCCCCCGTGCAGCCGCGCAAGCGCTGTGTAGAAGTGTTGTCGAATTGACACGCCGTTGTTGTCATATGGCAACCTTATAACTTATTTTCAATTTTTTCTTGACATCTTTTTCGCCTTGAGAATAGCCCGCCTGGCGCGGGGATTGATGAGGTAGCACATTCAGTTTCTAGTGTAAGTCTCTAATTTAACGCGATATTTTTACTAGAGGCTGCATCAAGGATCGACGCTAAGTCCTTAATTTCATTAATAAAATCCATGTTTTCCCAATCGGAAAGCGCTTGACCACTATCTTTCCATCCTCTAAAGTGGGCAACTGTGTGAAAAAGTGTAGTTTTGTGGGATTTCACTCCCTCTCAAATTAAAAGGTAATACGTGTTTCAAGGCGCTTCCGCGATCACTCTCGATGCGAAAGGCAGGATGTCCATCCCTGCCAAGCATCGCGACGCACTGGCTATCCAGTGCGAAGGACGCCTCACGCTTACCAAGCATCCCGATGGCTGTTTGCTGATGTACCCGCGCCATGTGTGGGAAGCCAAGCGCGACCAGATTGCCAGCTGGCCCATGTCGGCCCGCGGCTGGCAACGCATTCTGCTGGGCAACGCCTGCGATGTGGAAATGGATACGGCCGGCCGCATCCTGGTGGCGCCCGAATTGCGCGACGCCGTTGGCCTGGGCCGCGACGTGGTGCTGTCCGGCATGCTGACCCATTTCGAGATCTGGGATCCGGTCCGCCGTGCCGAGAACGAGCAAGCCACCATCGACGTCGGCATGCCCGACGCGCTTTCCGATTTTTCTTTCTAAGGCCCGCTTAACATGACTTCAGTTGCGGTGCCAGAATTCCAGCATCGTACGGTGCTGCTAGACGAGGCGGTCGACGCGCTCCAGCTGGAAGGCGAGCGCGCCAACGGCCTTTATATAGACGGTACTTTCGGGCGCGGCGGCCATAGCCGCCTGATCCTGTCGCGCCTGGGCGAGCGTGGCCGCCTGCTGGCCTTCGACAAGGATCTGCAGGCCATCGCCACCGCCGAACAGATCACCGACCCCCGTTTCCAGATCGTGCACGACAGCTTCGCCACCATGGCTTCCGCGCTGGCGGAACGTGCCATGCCCAAGGTGGACGGCGTGCTGCTGGACCTGGGCATCTCTTCGCCGCAGGTGGACGACGCCGCCCGTGGCTTCAGTTTCCGCAACGATGGTCCGCTTGACATGCGCATGGATACCACCCGTGGCATGTCGGCAGCGGAATGGCTGGCTACCGAAACCGTAGAGACACTGGAAAAGGTGATAAAAGAATATGGGGAAGAACGGTTTGCTTTTCAGATTGCAAAGGCGATTGTTGCTCGCCGGGCAGTCGAACCAATTTCAAGCACACGACAGCTTGCCGCAATCGTGGCAAATGCGGTCAAGACCCGTGAAAAGGGCAAGGACCCGGCCACCCGGACTTTTCAAGCTATCCGGATTCACATCAATAAGGAGCTTGAGGATCTCGAAGCCGGACTGACCCACGCCTACGAGTGCGTGGCGCCCGGCGGCATCCTGGCCATCATCAGCTTCCATTCGCTGGAAGACCGCATGGTCAAGCGCTTCTTCGCGTCCAAGGCCAACGTGCCGCAGCCGGACCGGCGCCTGCCGATCCGCGCGGTGGACCTGCCGCAGCCGGAACTGAAGCTGCTGGCCAAGATCAAGCCGTCCGACGCCGAAGTCGAGGCCAATCCGCGCGCCCGCTCGGCGGTGATGCGCGTGGCGCGCCGCCTTCCTTACGACGACAAGGCGGCTGCGTGAGTTTCAAGATCAACATCGTCCTGGCGGCCTTGCTGGTCGGCTGCGCGCTGTCCGTGGTGAACGCGCAGTACCAGGCGCGCCATCTGTTCATCGACCTCGAGCGCGCGCAAGCCCGCGCGCGCCAGCTCGACATCGACTGGGCGCAGCTGCAGCTGGACCAGTCCAAGCTGGGCAAGCACGCCCGTATCGAGGAAATCGCGCGCCGCGACCTGAACATGACGCAGCTGACGGCCAACCGCACGCAGTACCTGACGCAAGGAGAGCAGTGATGCGGGCCGGCGGCGGAGCAAACAGCGCACGCGTGGCACGCTCGAAGGGCATGCCATTCACGAAAAACCCGATGCTGGCGGTGAGCCTGCCGCCGTGGCGTTCGCGCGTGGTGCTGTTCGTGCTGTTCGCCGCTTTCCTGGCGCTGGGCGTGCGCGCCTTGTGGCTGCAGGGCGTGAAGACCCAGTTCCTGCAGCAGCAGGGCGAGAACCGCTACGCCTTCACCTTGGAGCTGCCGGCCACGCGCGGCAAGATCACCGACCGCAACGGCCAGGTGCTGGCGTCGTCCGTCCCCGTGAAAGCCATCTGGGCGATTCCGGACGACGTGCTGGCCGCGCCGGCCGACAAAATCCGCGCGCTGGCCGCCCTGCTCGAAATGAGCGAGGCCGACCTGCGCAAGAAGCTCGATTCCGACCGCGACCTGGTGTACCTGAAGCGCCAGGTGGAGATGGACGTGGCCGACAAGATCGCCGCGCTGAAGATCGACGGCATCGAGGCGCGCAAGGAATACAAGCGCTTCTATCCGCAGGGCGAAGTGATGACGCACGTGGTGGGCTTCACCAGCGTGGAGGACGTGGGCCAGGAATCGATGGAACTGGCGCAGCAGAAAACCCTGCAGGGCGCCACCGGCAGCCGCCGCGTGATCAAGGACCGCCTGGGCCACATCGTCGAGGACATCGGCTCCATCCACGAGCCGCACGACGGCAAGGACCTGACCCTGTCGGTCGACAGCAAGATCCAGTACATCGCCTACACCCAGCTCAAAGGCGCAGTGGAGAAGTTCAAGGCCAAGGCCGGCGGCGCCGTGGTGCTGGACGTGCACACCGGCGAAGTGCTGGCGCTGGCCAACTACCCGAGCTACGACCCGAACGACCGCCGCTCGCTCACCGGCGCGCAGCTGCGCAACCGCGTCATGACCGACACCTTCGAGCCCGGCTCCACGTTAAAGCCGATCACGGTGGCGCTGGCGCTGGACAGCGGCCGCGTCAACCCGAATTCCTATATCGACACCGGCGCCGGCCGCTACACCATCCTGGACCGCACCATCACCGACACCAAGGGCCATGGCGTCATCAACGTGTCGCAGATTATCGAAATGTCGTCCAACATCGGCACCTCCAAGATCGCTCTCAGCATGCCGCCGCAGGAGATGTGGGAGATGTTTACCAAGGTCGGTTTCGGCCAGCAGCCGAAGTGGGGCTTCCCCGGCGCGGTGGCGGGCCGCGTGCGTCCGTATAAATCGTGGCGCCCGATCGAGCAAGCCACCATGAGCTACGGTAACGGCATCTCGGTGTCGCTGATCCAGCTGGCGCGTTCGTACATGATGTTCGCCCGTAACGGCGACACCATCCCGCTGTCGTTCCAGAAGGTGACCGAGCCGCCCGTGGGCCAGCAGATCATCAAGCCGAAAACCGCCGCGCAGATGCGCGAAATGCTGGAGACGGTGGTCTCCGGCAAGGACGGCACCGCCAAGCAGGCGCAGATTCCAGGCTACCGCGCAGGCGGCAAGACCGGCACCGCCTACAAGGTGGAAAACGGCCGCTACGCCATCCCGCGCAAATACATCGGTTCCTTCGTCGGCATGGTGCCGATGTCGAATCCGCGCTTCATCATTGCCGTCATGATCGACGAACCTACCTCGGGCGGCCACTATGGCGGCCAGGTGGCAGCACCGACTTTCGCCGCGGTTGCAGCCAACGCGCTGCGTTCGCTGAACGTTCCGCCGGACTCGTCCGTCACCGAAATCGTCATCCCCGCCGACGGCGGCAATGACGTCATGTAATGAGCGACCATGACACCTAACGAAATCAGCAACTGGATCAAGCAGACCGCGCCCGGCGCGCAGCTGGCCTCCGATTCGCGCCGCGTGAAAGCGGGCGACGTGTTCTTCGCCTACCCCGGCGAGGGCAAGGACGGCCGCGCCTACATCGCCGCCGCCGTCGCACAGGGCGCGGCCGCCATCGTCTACGAAGAGCAGGGCGCCGAGGCGTATCCGTGGGACGCCGCCTGGACCTTGCCGCGCCTTGCCGTCACGGACCTGAAGCGCCGCTCCGGCCCCATCGCGCACGCTTTCTACGGCTATCCGGACGCCAGCATGTTCACCGTCGGCGTGACCGGCACCAACGGCAAGACCTCGTGCGCCGTGTGGCTGGGCCAGGCCCTGAGCCGCCTGGGCGACCTGACCGCCGTCATCGGCACGCTGGGCGTGGGCATGTCGCGCGCGCGCGGCGAAGTGGAGTTCGACCCCACCGGCTACACCACGCCGGACGCGGTGCTGCTGGCACAGAAGCTGGCCGAAACGCGCGACCAGGGCGCCACCGCGCTGGCCATCGAGGTGACCTCGATCGGCCTGGACCTGGGCCGCACCGACGGCATGCATTTCGACGTGGCGCTGTTTACCAACCTCACGCGCGACCACCTGGACCACCACGGCAGCATGGAGGCCTACGAGGCCGCCAAGACCAAGCTGTTCGACAGCCCCGGCCTGCAAGCCTCGGTGGTCAACCTGGACGACGCCATGGGGCAGCGTTTGGCGGACCGCCTGGTGGCGCGCAAGGACCGCGTGGTCGGCTACACGCTGCGCGACGCTGCCGCGCTGCCGGACCTGCCGGGCGTGGACATGCTGCGCGCCGGCCAGCTGCGCACGCGCAGCGCCGGTACCGAATTCCACCTCGATACGCCGCAAGGCAGCACCCAGGTGAAGACCCACCTGGTGGGGCAGTTCAACATCAGCAATGCGCTGGCGGTGCTGGGCGCGCTGCTGGTCAAGGGCGCCACCCTGCGCGCCGCCGTGGAAGCCGTCGAGGGCCTGACCCCGGCGCCGGGCCGCATGCAGCAGGTCGGCGGCAACGAGGCGCCGATGGTGGTGATCGATTACGCGCACACGCCGGACGCGCTGGAGAAAACGCTCGACACGCTGCGCGTGGTGGCGCAGGAGCGCGGCGGCCAGCTGTGGTGCGTGTTCGGCTGCGGCGGCGACCGCGATCCGGGCAAGCGCCCGCAGATGGGCCGCATCTCGCAGATCGCCGAGCATGTGCTGGTCACCAGCGACAACCCGCGCAGCGAAGAGCCGCACGCCATTATTGAACAGATTATCGCGGGCATGGACGCGCACCATCCCGCTTCCGTATTCCAGGCGGTGGACGACCGTGCGGCCGCCATCCTGTACGCCATCAAGCATGCCGCCAAGCCGGACGTGATCCTGCTGGCGGGAAAGGGCCATGAGCCCTACCAGGAAATCAAGGGCCGCAAGATCCCGTTCTCGGACGCCGACCACGCGCAGCTGGCGCTGTCCGCCCGCCTCACCATGATGAGGACCAATTGATGCAAGCAACACTGGCCCAGCTGCTGGCGGCTATTCCGGGTGCGATTTATGTACCCGGGGTGACCGCCGCCGCCGCCACCCCCGATGCCGTGGCCTTCGCCGGCGTCTCCACCGACAGCCGCAGCGCGCCTGCCGGTTCGCTGTTCGTCGCCCTGCGCGGCGAGAATTTCGACGCCCACGACTTCCTGCTGGACGGTCCGAACGCCGTCGCGGGCAAGGGCGTTGCCGCCGTGGTGGCAGAACGCCTGCCCGAAGGCTGGACCCTGCCGGCCCTGCTGGTGCCGGATACGCTGGCGGCGCTGGGCCGCATCGCCAACTACTGGCGCAAGCAGTACGCGCTGCCCGTCATCGGCGTTACCGGCAGCAACGGCAAGACCACGGTCAAGGAAATGATCGCCGCCATCCTGGCGGCGGCGCACGGCGAGGACGGTCGCCTGGCCACGCGCGGCAACCTGAATAACGAAATCGGCGTGCCGCTCACGCTGTTCCGCCTGTCGGCGGCGCACCAGTCGGCGGTGATCGAGCTGGGCATGAACCATCCCGGGGAAATCGGCCGCTTGAGCGCCATCGCCGAACCGACCATCGCCATGGTGAACAACGCCCAGCGCGAGCACCAGGAATTCATGCACACCGTGGAAGCGGTGGCGCGCGAAAACGGCGCCGTGCTGGCCGGGTTGCCTGCGCACGGCGTGGCCGTGTTCCCGCATGGCGACGAGTTCACGCCCATCTGGCAAGAACTGAGTGCCGGGCGCCGCACGCTGACCTTCGGCCTGACCAAGCAAGCCAACGTCTCCTGCACCTACCGCGCCGGGGACTTCGGCAACCAGATGTTCGTGACCGTGCAGGAAGGCGAAGCTGCAGCCGAGCCGCTGCAATTCTTCGTCGCCCTGCAGGCGGCGGGCGACCACAACGTACTGAACGCGCTGGCCGCCGTGGCCTGCACCTACGCCGCCGGCATCAGCGCCGAGCATATCAAGCTGGGCCTGGACAGCTTCGCGCCCGTCAGCGGCCGCCTGCAGAAAAAGGCCGCACTGAACGGCGCGGTCGTCATCGACGACAGCTACAACGCCAATCCGGACTCGGTACGCGCAGCCATCGACGTACTGGCCAAAGCCGCCGCGCCGCGCGTGCTGGTGCTGGGCGACATGGGCGAAGTGGGCGCGCAGGGCCGCGAATTCCACCAGGAGATCGCCGCCTACGCCGCCGGCAGGAACATTGAACACGTCTTCGTCACCGGAGAGCTGGCCCGCCATATGGGCAGGGTCGGAGTGACGCGGCATTTTGAAGAATTCGACGCGCTGCTGTCCGCCGTGGAGGCGGCGGCAACGCCGGATGCAACCGTATTGATCAAGGGCTCCCGTTTCATGAAAATGGAACGGGTCGTGCAGCATTTGATTGGATCGCAACAAGCTAACAAAGGAACTCACTAATCATGCTGCTCTGGCTCGCACAGATGTACCAGGACGACTTCGGTCCCCTGCGCGTATTTAACTTCATCACCGCGCGCGCGGTGTTCGCCACCATCACGGCGCTGATCATCGGCCTGTGGGCCGGCCCGTCCGTGATCCGCAAGCTGACGGCCATGAAGTACGGCCAGGCCGTGCGCACCGACGGTCCGCAGACCCACCTGAAAAAACACGGCACCCCCACCATGGGCGGCGTGCTGCTGCTGATCGCCATCGGCGTGTCCACGCTGCTGTGGTGCGACTGGTCGAACCGTTTGATCTGGCCGGTGATCGTGGTCACCATCGGCTTCGGCGCCGTGGGCTGGGTGGACGACTACCGCAAGGTGGTGCGCCAGGACCCGGAAGGCATGCGCTCGGCTGAAAAATACTTCTGGCAGTCGCTGGTCGGTATCGGCGCCGCGCTGTACCTGGCGTTCTCGGTGTCTGCGCCCACGCCTGCCAAGGTGTTCGAGCTGTTCTTCGCCTGGGTGCAGTCCGGCTTTTCGATGGACCTGCCGCCCAAGGCCGACCTGATCGTGCCGTTCTTCAAGACCATCAGCTATCCGCTGGGCGTATGGGGCTTCATCGCGCTGACCTACTGCGTCATCGTCGGCACCAGCAACGCCGTCAACTTCACCGACGGCCTGGACGGCCTGGCCATCATGCCGACCGTGATGGTCGGTTCGGCGCTGGGCCTGTTCGCCTACCTGACCGGCAGCACCGTGTACTCGAAATACCTGTTCATTCCCTACATTCCCGGGGCCGGCGAGCTGATCATCTTCTGCGGCGCCATGGCCGGCGCCGGCCTGGCCTTCCTCTGGTATAACACCCATCCAGCGCAAGTGTTCATGGGAGACGTCGGCGCGCTGGCGCTGGGCGGCGCGCTTGGCACCATCGCCGTCATCGTGCGCCAGGAAATCGTGCTGTTCATCATGGGCGGCATCTTCGTGGCCGAAACCGTGTCCGTCATCATCCAGGTGGGCTGGTTCAAGTACACCAAGAAGCGCTACGGCACCGGCCGCCGCGTGTTCCTGATGGCGCCATTGCACCACCACTTCGAACAAAAGGGCTGGAAAGAGACCCAGGTCGTCGTCCGTTTCTGGATCGTGACGATGATGCTGGTATTGGTTGGCCTGTCCACGTTGAAGCTGCGCTGATGAGCTACCAAGGCAAACGGGCACTGGTACTCGGGCTGGGCGAATCCGGCCTGGCGATGGCGCTGTGGCTGGCGCGTGGCGGCGCGCGCGTGCGCGTGGCCGACACGCGCGACGAGCGCGCCGTGGCGGACCGCCTGGCCGCCCTGAAGGCCGCCGCGCCGGACGCCGAGTTCATTGGCGGCCGCCTGGACATCGCGCTGCTGTATGACACCGACTTTGTCGCCATCAGTCCCGGCCTGGCGCCGCAGGGCGATGTGGCCGACCTGATGCGCGCCGCCGCCGCCGTCAGCATTCCCGTGTGGGGCGAGATCGAACTGTTCGCCCAGGCGCTGGCATCGCTGAAGGAAGAACGCGGCTACGCGCCGAAAGTCATCGCCATCACCGGCACCAACGGCAAGACCACGGTCACCAGCCTGACCGGCCAGCTGTGCCAGCGCGCCGGCTTCAGCGTGCGCGTGGCGGGCAATATCAGCCCGGCCGCGCTGGACGTCATGCGCGAGGTGATCGAGGCCGACGCGCTGCCCCAGGTCTGGGTGCTGGAGCTGTCCAGCTTCCAGCTGCACACCACATTCAGCCTGCAGGCCGACGCCGCCACCGTATTGAACATCACCCAGGACCACCTGGACTGGCACGGCTCGATGGAGGCCTACGCCGCCGACAAGGCGCGCATCTTCGGCACCAGCACCGTGCGCGTGCTGAACCGCGACGACGCCACCGTGATGCGCATGGCGAACCCGGTCGGCGAGAACGTCAGCTTCGGCACCGGCGAACCGCAGGAAGCGGGCAGCTTCGGCCTGCACAACGAGCGCGGCATCCATTGGCTGGCCACTTCCGTGCCGGATGAGGACGCCGAGCCGCCGAAGCGGCGCAAGAAGAACGACCCGGCGCCCGAGCCTGTGGCCACCACCGTCAAGAACCTGATGCCGTCGGACGCGCTGCAGATCCGCGGCCTGCATAACGCCTCCAACGCGCTGGCCGCGCTGGCCCTGTGCCGCGCCATCGGCCTGCCTTTCGCGCCGCTGCTGCACGGCCTGCGCGAATACCGCGGCGAGCCGCACCGCGTGGAACTGGTGGCGTCGATCAACGACGTGGAATACTACGACGACAGCAAGGGCACCAACGTGGGCGCCACCGTGGCTGCGCTGAATGGCCTGGGCAAGAGCTTCACCGGCGCCGGCCAGCGCCTGCTGCTGATCGCCGGCGGCGACGGCAAGGGCCAGCAATTCGATCCGCTGGCCGAGCCGGTGTCGCGCTACGTGCGCGCGGTGATGCTGATCGGCCGCGATGCGCCGGCGCTGCGCGCCGCGCTGGAGCAGGGCGGCGCGGCCGAGGCCGGCGTGGACCTGGCCGACTGCGGCACCGACCTGCCGTCCGCCGTGCGCCTGGCCGCCAAGCTGGCCAGGCCGGGCGACGCGGTGCTGCTGTCGCCGGCCTGCGCCAGCCTGGACATGTTCAAGAACTACGCGCACCGCGCCCAGGTGTTCATCGACACTGTGCGCGAGATCGCGCTCGACGCTGGACAGGAGCTCTGATCCATGGCCTTCCAGCTGCCATTCCGCTTCTCCTCTTCCTCGGGCTCCAAGGCTATCGACAGCCGCGCGCGTCCGTCGAAGATGATGGAATACGACCAGCTGCTGGTGTGGGTGGTGCTCATTCTCATGCTGCTGGGGATGGTGATGGTGTATTCGGCTTCGATCGCGCTGCCCGATTCGCCCAAGTACGCCGCCTACAAGAACAACTATTTCCTGATACGCCAGGCCATTTTCATCACCATCGCCGTGCTGGTGGGCCTGATGACGTTCCGCATTCCCATCGCGGTCTGGCAGCGCAGCGCGCCCTACCTGTTCATCGGCACGCTGGTGCTGCTGATGGCGGTGTTCCTGCCCGGCCTGGGCGTGACGGTAAACGGCGGCAAGCGCTGGATCTCGCTGAAGGTGTTCAACTTCCAGCCGTCCGAACTGATGAAGGTGGTGATCGTGCTGTACGCGGCCGACTACACCGTGCGCAAGCAGGAATACATGCACAAGCTGACCAAGGGTTTCATGCCAATGGCGCTGGCGGTGAGTTTCGTCGGCTTGCTGCTGCTGCTCGAGCCCGACCTGGGCGCTTTCGGCGTGATCGTCTGCATCGCCATGGGCATCCTGTTCCTGGGCGGGATCAACGCCATCTGGTTCGGCGGCATCGGCGCCATGCTGGTGACCATTTTTGTCTCCATTATCGCGCTGTCGAAATTCCGGCGCGACCGCTTCTTCGCCTACCTCAATCCGTGGGAAGAGGACAACGCGCTAAACAAGGCTTACCAGCTGACGCACTCGCTGATCGCTTTCGGGCGCGGCGAGTTTTTCGGCGTTGGTCTGGGCGGCAGCCTGGAGAAGCTGCACTACCTGCCGGAAGCGCATACCGACTTCCTGCTGGCAGTGATCGGCGAGGAACTGGGCCTGGCGGGCGTGCTGTGCGTGATCGCCATGTTCTACTGGCTGATCAAGCGCGCCTTCGACATCGGCCGCCAGGCCATTGCCATCGACCAGACCTTCGCCGGGCTCACCGCCAAGGGCATCGGCATCTGGCTCGGCGTGCAAACCTTCATCAACATGGGCGTAAACCTTGGCCTGCTGCCGACCAAGGGCCTGACCCTGCCGCTGATGAGCTATGGCGGCACTGGCATTGTGATTAACTGCGTCGGACTCGCGATCCTGCTTCGGATCGACTACGAGAACCGGGTCCTGATGCGCGGCGGCAGAATATGAAACGACTGATCATCATGGCGGCCGGTACCGGCGGCCACATCTTCCCCGGCCTGGCGATCGCGCAGACCATGCGCGCGCGCGGCTGGGAAGTAAGCTGGCTGGGCACCAGCCACGGCATGGAGCAGGAGCTGGTGCCCAAGCACGGCATCGCCATGGACACCATCAACTTCTCCGGCATGCGCGGCAAGGGCATCAAGCACAGCCTGGGCGGCGCGCTGAAGATGCTGGCTGCCTTCGCCGACTGCTTCCGCTTCCTCGGCCAGCGCAAGCCGGACGCGGTGCTGGGCATGGGCGGCTACGTCACCGTGCCGGGCGGCCTGATGGCGCGCCTGCGCGGCGTGCCCACCGTGCTGGTGAACGCCGACGCGGCCCTGCTGCTGTCGAACAAGACGCTGGCGCCTTTCGCCGAACGGGTGTGCTTCGGCTTCCCGGCCGATTTCGGCGCGGCGGCGGCCAAGGCTGTCGTCACCGGCAACCCGGTGCGCAAGGAGATCCTGGACCTGGCGGCGCCGGAAGCGCGCTTCGCGGGCCGCAGCGGCGCCTTGCGCGTGCTGGTGGTGGGCGGCAGCCTGGGCGCCAAGGCCCTGAACGACAGCCTGCCCGCCGCGCTGGCCCTGATACCGGACGCGCAGCGACCGGTGGTGACGCACCAGTCGGGCAAGAAGAATATCGACGCGCTGCGCGCCGCCTACGCCGAAGCGGGCGTGCAGGCCAACGTGGTCGACTTCATCGACGACATGGCGCGCGCCTACGCCGAGGCGGACCTTGTGATCTGCCGCGCCGGCGCCATCACCGTGTCCGAACTGACGGCGGCCGGCGTGGCGAGCGTGCTGGTGCCGCTGGTGGCATCGACCACCAGCCACCAGCGCGACAACGCGCAGTGGATGGCCAGGCAGAATGCCTCGATCCACATGCCGCAGACCGAAATGAACCCGCGCAGCCTGGCCACCCTGCTGGAGACGCTCACGCGCGGCGCCTGCCAGACCATGGCCATGGCGGCCCGCAAGGCGGGCAAACGCGACGCGAACGACGCGATCGCGCAAGTACTGGAACAGATAGTGGAACGCAAATCATGAAGCATAAAGTCAAAAACATTCATTTCGTCGGCATCGGCGGCAGCGGCATGAGCGGCATCGCCGAAGTGCTGCTCACGCTGGGCTACAACGTGTCCGGCTCGGACCTGGGCGCCAACGCCGTCACCCAGCGCCTGATCGACATGGGCGCCACGGTGCACCAGGGCCACGCCGAAACCCACATCGGCAACGCCGACGCGGTGGTGACCTCCACCGCCGTCAAGGCCGACAATCCGGAAGTGGTGGCGGCGCGCGCGCGCAAGATCCCCATCGTGCCGCGCGCGGTGATGCTGGGCGAGCTGATGCGCCTGAAGCGCGGCATTGCCATCGCCGGCACGCACGGCAAGACCACCACCACCAGCCTGGTGGCGTCGGTGCTGGCGCAGGGCGGCCTGGACCCGACCTTCGTGATCGGCGGCCGCCTGACCGCTGCCGGCGCGAACGCCAAGCTGGGCTCCGGCGACTACCTGGTGGCCGAGGCCGACGAATCGGACGCGTCCTTCCTGAACCTGACGCCGATGATCGAAGTGATCACCAATATCGACGCCGACCATATGGAAACGTATGAGCACGACTTCGAGAAGCTGAAGCAGGCCTTTGTCCACTTCACGCACCGCCTGCCGTTCTACGGCCGCGTCATGCTGTGCATCGACGACGAGCACGTGCGCAGCATCATTCCGCACGTGACCAAGCCGATCACCACCTACGGCTTCCGCGAGGACGCGGAAGTGCGCGCCGTGAATGCGCGCGCGGTGGGCGTGCAGATGCACTTCACCGTGCTGCAGGAAGGCTACCCGGACCTGGACGTGGTGCTGAACCAGCCCGGCATGCACAACGTGCTCAACGCCTGCTCGGCGGTCGCCATTGCGCGTGAAATCGGCATCGATGACAGCGCGACGCAGGCCGGCCTGGCGGGCTTCGCCGGCGTGGGCCGCCGCTTCACGCGCTACGGCGACGTGGCCGTCGGCGGCGACGCCGCCAAGGGCACCTTCGCGCTGGTGGACGATTTCGGCCACCACCCGGTGGAAACAGAAGTCACGCTGGCCGCCGCGCGCGCCGCCTACCCGGGCCGCCGCCTGGTGCTGGCCTTCCAGCCGCACCGCTACAGCCGCACGCGCGACCTGTTCGAGGACTTCGCCCGCGTGCTCAGCTCCGTGGACGTGCTGGTGCTGGCCGACGTGTACGCCGCCGGCGAGCAAGCGATCGTGGCGGCCGACGGCCGCTCCCTGGCGCACGCGATCCGTGCGCGCGGCAAGGTCGAGCCGGTGTTCGTGGAGAACATTGCGGACATGCCGGAAACCATCATGAACGTGGTGCGCGACGGCGACGTCGTGCTCACCATGGGCGCCGGCTCGATCAGCGGCGTTCCTGCAAAACTGACTACTTACGTTAAGGCTTAAAGAAGTGAACGCGACTCCATTCCTCTCCGCGCAAGAAGCGCAGGCCTTCGGCAAAGTGGGTGTGCTGTTCGGCGGCCGTTCCGCCGAACGCGACGTGTCCATCATGTCCGGCACGGGTGTGCTGGCGGCGCTGCAAAGCCAGGGCATCGACGCCCACGCCTTCGACCCGGGCCAAGGCAGCCTTGCTGAGTTGGCCGCAGAAAAATTCGACCGCGTGTTCATCGCGCTGCACGGCCGCTTCGGCGAGGACGGCAGCCTGCAGGGCGCGCTGGAGCTGCTCGGCATTCCCTACACCGGCAGCGGCGTGATGGCCAGCTCGGTGGGCATGGACAAGATCACCACCAAGATCCTGTGGCTGGCCGAAAACCTGCCGACCCCGAAATACGCGGTGCTGAACGCGCACTCGGACCTGGACCAGGTGGCCGCCGGCCTGGGCCTGCCGCTGATCGTCAAGCCGCCGCACGAGGGCTCGACCATCGGCATCACCAAGGTGGAGCAGGCCGGCGACTTCAAGGCCGCCTACGACATCGCCGCCGCGCTGGACGATTCGGTGCTGGCCGAGGAATTCGTCACCGGGCGGGAGTTCACCGTGGCCGTGCTGGGCACCGGCGCCGGCGCGCGCGCGCTGCCGGTGGTGGAGATCGTGGCGCCGGAAGGCAACTACGACTACCAGAACAAATACTTCACCGACGATACGAAGTATTTCTGCCCGGCGGTGCTGGATGCGGCAATCACTGATGAAATGCAGCGCATCGCGGTGCAGGCTTACCGCTCGCTGGGCTGCGAAGGCTGGGGCCGGGTCGACGTGCTGCTGCGCGTGGCCGACAACAAGTGCTTCCTGCTGGAGGTGAACACTTCGCCGGGCATGACCAGCCACTCGCTGGTGCCGATGGCCGCGCGCGCGGACGGCATCAGCTACGAGCAGCTGTGCGTGGAGATCCTGCGTTCGGCCCGACTGAAGATGAAGGGGTAAGCGATGTGGCAAGACGCGAAAGCCTTGAATGCGACCGCCAGCGGCATTTTTGCCGCGGTGGCGCTGGCTTGCGCGGCTTCCGTGGTGTGGTGGGTGTCGCAGCGGCCGATGTTCAACCTGCGCACCATCCGCGTTGAAACGATGGACCAGTCCGACCTGCGCCATGTGAACCACCTGACGCTGCAAGCCGGAACGGCTGGCCGCATCCGGGGCAACTTCTTCACCACCAACCTGGACGGGGTGCGGCAGGCGTTCGAATCGGTGCCATGGGTGCGGCGCGCCACGGTACGCCGCGAATGGCCGGACCAGCTGGTGGTGGCGCTGGAAGAGCACGAAGCGCTTGGCACCTGGGGCGAGGACGGCCGCCTGCTGTCGACCAAGGGCGACGTGTTTACCGCCAACCTGGCCGAGGCGGAAGAGGACCACGAACTGCCTGCTTTCTCCGGCCCGGAAGGCAGCGAAAAGGAAGTGCTGTCGCGCTTCGGCGAACTGAAAGCGTGGTTCGCGCCGGCGCAGCTGGAGCCGCAGGCGCTGGACCTGTCGGGCCGCTACGCGTGGAAGGTGAAGCTGAACAACGGCATGAGCGTGGAGCTGGGCCGCGAGCAGTCGCGCTCCATGCTGAAGGAGCGGGTGGACCGGCTGGTGGGCATCTGGCCGCAGCTGGCGAGCCGGGTGCAGAACATCGAAACGATAGACATGCGGTACCAGAATGGATTGGCGCTCAGCGCAACGGGCCTGAAGATTCCGCCCGAAGGCAAGAAGCCAAAGTAGGCAAGGTAAGCACCGGCAGTCAAAGAATACTTTAAAAGCATATTACAGCAGGCAAAACAGATGACAAAAGACGCGAAAAACCTGATCGTCGGCCTCGACATCGGCACCTCGAAAGTGGTGGCCGTGGTGGCCGAGGTGATGGGCGATGGACGCCACGAAGTGATCGGGCTGGGCCAGCACGAATCCAGGGGCTTGAAGAAGGGCGTGGTGGTCAACATCGAAGCGACCGTCGAGTCCATCCAGCGCGCGCTGGAGGAAGCCGAGCTGATGGCCGACTGCAAGATCCGCAACGTCTACGCCGGCATCGCGGGCAGCCATATCCGCTCCTTCAATTCGAGCGGCATGGTGGCCATCAAGGACAAGGAAGTGACGGCCACCGACGTGGCGCGCGTCATCGAAACGGCCAAGGCGGTTAACATCCCGACCGACCAGCAATTGCTGCACACGGTGCCGCAGGAATTCATCGTCGACAGCCAGGAAGACGTGCGCGAGCCGATCGGCATGAGCGGCATCCGCCTGGAAGTGAAGGTGCATATCGTTACCGGCGCGGTGAGCGCGGTGCAGAACATCGTCAAGTGCGTGCGCCGCTGCGGGCTGGAAGTGTCGGACCTGATCCTGCAGCCGATGGCCTCGGCCGACGCGGTGCTTACCCCGGACGAGAAGGAACTGGGCGTGGTGCTGATCGACATCGGCGGCGGCACCACCGACGTGGCGGTGTTCTCGGACGGCGCCATCCGCCACACCGCCGTGATTCCGATCGCCGGCGACCAGATCACCAACGACATCGCGATGGCGCTGCGCACGCCGACCTCGGAAGCGGAAGAAATCAAGATCCGCTATGGCGTGGCCAAGCAGGTGCTGGCCGATCCGGGCGAGCATCTGGAAGTGCCGGGCCTGGGCGACCGCGGCCCGCGCAACCTGTCGCGCCAGGCGCTGGCGGCGGTGATCGAACCGCGCGTGGAAGAGCTGTTCGCCATGGTGCACCAGGTGGTGCGCGAATCCGGTTACGAAGGCGTGCTGTCGTCGGGCATCGTGCTCACCGGCGGCACCTCCATCATGCCGGGCATGGTGGAAATGGCGGAAGACATATTCCTGAAGCCGGCGCGCATGGGCACGCCGGACTACCGCGGCCAGCTGGCAGACGTGGTGCGCAGTCCGCGCTACGCCACCGTGCTTGGCCTGTTGTTGGAAGCGAAAAAACAGTACCTGCGCGGCCATATCGTTACGCGCCAGGATGGGTCGGTGAAAGCAGTATGGCAGCGCATGAAGGAATGGTTCCTCGGTAATTTCTGAAGTAGTGGTTTGCGGCGTGAAGTCTGAAAAATATTTTTAATTGAAACCGCAGTTTTCAATCCCCAGCTCTCCTAACGATATGAGGACTGGCGATTGAAAACGGCATTCTGATAGGAGCACATCATGGAGTTTGATATGGTCGATAACGCAGCTTTGGGCACCGTCATCAAGGTCGTCGGCGTCGGCGGAGCAGGTGGCAATGCAGTTCAGCACATGATCAACAAGGGCATGAGCGGCGTGGAATTCATCGCCGCCAATACCGACGCGCAGGCGCTGTCGGCATCGAAGGCCGGCAACATCATCCAGATCGGCGAGACCGGCCTGGGCGCGGGCATGAAACCGGACGTTGGCCGCAAGCTGGCCGAAGAATCGCGCGCGCGCATTGAAGACGCGCTGCGCGGCGCGCACATGGTGTTCATCGCCGCCGGCATGGGCGGCGGCACCGGCACCGGCGCCGCACCGATCGTGGCCGAAGTGGCGAAAGCCATGGGCGCGCTGACCGTGGCCGTGGTGTCCAAGCCGTTCTCGCACGAAGGCCAGAAGTGCATGGATATCGCCGACGAAGGCCTGGAACAGCTGAGCCAGAACGTCGACTCGCTGATCGTGATCCTGAACGAGAAGCTGGAAGAGATCTACGAAGACGAATCGCTGATCGAGTGGCTGCAGCACGCCGACGATGTGCTGAACAACGCGGTGGCCGGCATTGCCGAGATCATCAACGTGCCGGGCCACATCAACGTCGACTTCAACGACGTGAAAACCATCATGGGCGAGCAGGGCAAAGCCATGATGGGCACGGCCACCGCCTCCGGCGTGGACCGCGCCCGCATCGCCGCCGAGCAGGCCGTGGCCTCGCCGCTGCTGGACGGCGTGGACCTGTCCGGCGCGCGCGGCGTGCTGGTCAACGTGACCGCTTCGCGCGGCCTGAAAGGTAAGGAAATCAAGGAAGTCATGGCCGCCGTGCGCGCCTTCGCCGCGCCGGACGCGTCGATCGCACAAGGCATCGCCTACGACGACGAGATGGGCGACGCGATCCGCGTGACCGTGGTGGCCACCGGCCTGGGCAAGAACAAGAAGCATGTGCAACTGGTCCAGCAGCCGATGCTGCGCACCGGCACCCACAACGCGCCGCAGTCGGCGCTGGGCGGCGGCGCGGTGACCTCGTCGGTGACGATGGGCGGCGTGGGCGGCGGCATTTCCGGCGGCGGCGCGCAGGCGTTCGACGGCATGAAAGCGCCAGCCGTATGGCGCCGCGAATCGGCCTCCGAGCAGGTCAACGCGCTGCAGAAGTCGGGCATGGAAACCTACGACATCCCGGCCTTCCTGCGCAAGCAAGCCGACTAAGCCTGCAGCCGACGCTTTCCCCCAACCTCTGGCATACTCCCAAGTTCGTGCCAGAGGCATGCCGCGCCTAGCGCGGCTTTTTTACAACCCTACAATTCCTATAAAGGAGTCCAGACCATGACCATCAAGATTGGCGACAAACTGCCGGAAGGCACCCTGTCCGAATTCATCGAAACCGAAACCGAAGGCTGCTCGCTCGGCCCGAACACCTTCAAAGTCGAAGACCTGGTCAAGGGCAAGAAGATCGCGATCTTCGGCCTGCCAGGCGCCTACACCCCAACCTGCTCGGCGCAGCACGTGCCGGGCTACGTGAAGCACGCGGCCGACCTGAAGGCCAAGGGCGTGGACGAGATCTGGTGCATCAGCGTGAACGACGCCTTCGTCATGGGCGCCTGGGGCCGCGACCAGAAAGCCACCGGCACCGTGCGCATGATGGCTGACGGCAACGCCGCTTACTCCAAGGCCCTGGGCCTGGACGCCGACTTCAGCAAGTTCGGCATGGGCACCCGCTCGCAGCGCTACTCGCTGCTGGTGGAAGACGGCGTGGTCACCCAGCTGAACGTGGAGCAGGGCGGCAAGTTCGAAGTGTCGAACGCCGAAACCCTGCTGGGCCAGCTGTAATCCAGCCTTCCCCGCAGCACAGCAAAACGGCGCCGATGGCGCCGTTTTCCGTTTTCCGTTTTCCGTTTACGCCGCGCTATGCGCGGTGGCGTTTGTGCGCTTGCGGCTGCGCCGCTTGGGGGCCAGCATGACGCCGGTGCACGACGGTGCGCCGCAGTAGCAGGCGAAGGCGCGTTTGACGGCCGGGGTGTGGCGCGCTTCGTAGATCAGCGCGTAGTTGTAGTTCAGCTCGTCGCCCGCTTCGATGAAATGCAGCGAGTAGATGAAGACCTTGCCGTCTTCCTCGTAGGCTTCGCAGTTGGGTTCGCAGGCGTGGTTGATGAAGCGCGCCTCGTTGCCGCCGCTGCCGCCGTCGATCAGCTTGCCGTCCTCCAGGCTGAAGAAGAAGGTGTGGTTGATGGGGCCGCCGCCCGCTTCGGCGCGGCGCGCCGACTCGTCGCTGGTGATGCGCTCGCCGGTGTACTCGATGATGCGCGTGCCCGGCGGAATGTCCACGCGCGCGAACACGCCGCGGCCGTGGATGGGCGATTCTTTGACGATGAACAGCGGGGTGTCGGTGGAGGTCAGCATGGCGGTAATATACCGCGCTTGCGGGCCGCGTGCCATCCCTCCCGCACGCGTGCCGCAAACGCGCCCCGGCGCTTAGTCCGCCGCAGGGAAATCCAGCACCGTGTCGTTGACGCGGTTCACCAGGTTGGTGAAGGTGATGCTGGCAATGGCGAGCAGGGTGTCGACGATTTGCGCGTCGCTGTAGCCTGCCGCCTGCACGGCCGCCACCGCCTCGGCCGGCACGGTGCCGCTGCTGCGCGCCAGCGTGTGGGCAAAGGTGGCCAGCGCGTCGGCACGCTGGTCGCCGGATGCCTCGCCTTTGCGCACGGCCAGGATGGCCGGGCGGCTCAGGCCGGCTTTCGAACCCATCAGCGTATGCGCCGCCAGGCAGTAGTCACAGCCGGCGTCCTCGCTGATGGCCAGTTTGATGATCTCGATTTCCTTGGCGCCCAGGCTGGATTTTTTCAGTGCACCGTCCAGGTTGAGGGCGGCCTCCAGCGCCACCGGGCTGTTGCTGCCCACGGTGGCGTAGGCGTTCGGCACCATGCCGATGGCGCCTTTGATGGCGGTGAACAGCTGGGCGGCGTGGCCGGTGGCGTCAGGGAGGGCGATGGTGTGCAGACGGCTCATGATGGTTTCCTTTTCAGTGTGGGACCGACTGGTTTGTGTGTCGGCATGGAAAGAAGTTTAGGCCCGCTGAGTGAAACTTTTAATGCTTGAAATGCGCTAGAATTTGCTCAATCGTCTCAAATGGGGAATGTGATGGGGGCGCTAAGCCGTTTGCTGTCGCTGTATCCGGTCGATACCGCGCTGGATATCCGCTGCCATTTCGGCGCGCCTTGGGTGCTGGACCATCCGGCCGAGCCGGCCGGCGTGGCGCCCTACCACCTGGTGGTCAGCGGCGGCGGCTGGCTGGACGTGGGCGGGCAGCGCGGCATCGCGGTGCAGGCCGGCGACATCCTGCTGTTCCCGCACGGCACGCCGCACAGGCTGCACACGGGCGATGCGTCGGCGCGGCCGCCGGTGCAGCGCGTTGCCGAGGGCGAGCAGCTGGTGCGCGTGTTTGAGAACGGCGGGCCGGGCGCCGCCACCGATATCCTGTGCGGGCGGCTGGAGTTCGGCGCCGGGCCGCACCATCCGCTGCTGGCCGCGCTGCCGGAGCTGGTGCATGTGCGCACGGCGGGACGCGACGACTTCGCCGGCTTGCAGGGACTGATGGCGATGCTGCGGGTGGAGACGGCGGCCGTGCGCCCGGGCGGACGCGCGGTGGTGTCGCAGCTGGCGTCGGCCCTGTTCGCGCTGCTGATGCGGGCGTGGCTGGAGCAGGCCTCCGCCATGCCGGGCCTGTTCGCGCTGCTGGCCGAGCCGCGCCTGCAGGCGGCGCTGCAAGCCATGCTGGCCGAGCCGGAGCGGCCCTGGACGCTGGAGGAGCTGGCCGGGCTGTGCCACATGTCGCGCGCCACGTTCGCGCGCGTGTTCGGGAAGGTGGCCGGCGACACGCCCGCCGCGGTGCTGACGCACACCCGCATGGCGAAGGCCGCGAGCCTGCTGGCGCAAGGGCGGCTGCCGGTGGGGCAGATCGCCGAGCAGGTCGGCTACCAGTCCGAGGCCGCGTTCAACCGCGTGTTCAAGCGCAGCTACGGCATCGGCCCCGGCGCCTACCGCCGCGGCGCGGCGCCAGCGCAGCCCTAGCCGGCGCAGCGCTCGTCCGCCGGCGCCGCAGCCGGCTAGTACCAGCCCTCGTCGTCCAGCACCATCTTCTTGAAGTAATCGATATTGGCGCGGGTGGCGAACAGGGCGGAGGGGATGAAGCACACCAGCGCCGACGCCATCAGGCTCTGCAGCCCGAGCGCGCCGAACAGCAGCCGCGCGGCGCACACCAGCAGCGCCGCCAGCAGGCACAGCGACAGCGCCTTGCGGCCCATGCCCTTGGCGGCATAGTAGAACGGGCCGAACAGGAAGGCCCACGGATTGAACAGCACCAGCGCGCGCTCGGCCAGGCTCAGCTCGATCGACTGCGGCAGTTCCACGCCGCCGCCCTTTTGCAGCGCCGCGAAAATGGTTTTCCAGCCGGACGACAGGCCCGGCAACGCGATTGCCGTGGCCGCGACGTCGGCGCCGCAGTTGAAGCAGAAGTGTGCGGTGGACGAAGCCTGGGATCCGCATTGCTGGCAGAACGGCATTTATTTCCTTGGTGGAGGGGATGCCTGCCATGATACCGTCCCGCGCCGCCCGGAAAATCCTCGCTTTGTCACACTGGCCGGGGACGGGGGCGAAATAAAGTCCGTGCGGCGCGCCGGCGGCGCCGCATGTGCGTAAACACAACAGTTGCTATAATGGCGCGCTCCCCGAACACAACCCGCACACCGCGCACGCCGCGCGCAAGGAGCTCCTCTGACACCGCAAGCCGAAAACCTGCGCAGCATCTACGCCATGCTGATCGCCGTCGCCATGTTCGCCCTGATGGACACGGCGATGAAGCTGCTGGCCGCCCACTATCCCGCGATCCAGGTCACCGCGCTGCGCTCGCTGTCCTCGCTGCCGCTGGTGTGCGCCTACATCGCCTACCGCCGCAAGTTCAGCGGCGTGGCCAGGGTGCGCTGGCCGCTGCACCTGCTGCGCGGCGGGCTCGGCATCGCCATGTTGACGCTGTTCGCCTACGCGCTCAAAAGCCTGCCGCTGGCCGACGCCTATTCGATCTTCTTCATCGCGCCCGCGCTGATTACGGCGCTGTCGGTGTTCGTGCTGAAGGAAAGGGTGGACGCGCTGCAGTGGGGCGCCATCGTGGTCGGGCTGATCGGCGTGCTGGTGGTGCTGCGCCCGGACGGCGCCAGCTTCATCTCGCTGGCCGGCCTGGCGGTGCTGGGCGCGGCGGCGTGCTATGCGGTGTCGGCCATCGCCAGCCGCATCCTGAGCCGCACCGACGCCAGCGAGCACATCATGTTCTGGCTGCTGGTGACGATGGGCAGTGGCTCGGTGGCCATGGCCTGGCAGGGCTGGGTGGCGATCCGTGCCGAGGACTGGCTGATCATCTGCGGCCTGGCGCTGAGCGGCTTTCTCGGCCAGCTGGCCATCACCATCGCCTTCAGCATGGGCAAAGCCTCGGTGGTGGCGCCGTTCGAATATTCGGCGCTGGCCTGGGGCGTGGCGCTCGACTGGCTGCTGTGGAACACGCTGCCCGACGCCTACACCCTGCTGGGCGCGGCCATCATCATCGGCAGCGGCATCTACCTGGTGCGGCGCGAGGCGGTGCATGCCGAAGCCGAACACCCCTAGCAAGCTGAGCCGCATGTGCGCTACTTCGGGGTCTGACCCCGAAGTGGGCGTAATGCGGCTCAGGCTGCTTGGGCGGGAGGCGGGCAAGTCCGATATAATTTGCGGATGTTAAAACAACGTACCATCAAAGAAAAAGTCTGCACCACCGGCGTCGGGCTGCACTCGGGCACCAAGGTGGTGCTGACCTTGCGTCCGGCTGCGCCCGGCGTGGGCGTGGTGTTTCGCCGCGTCGACCAGGTGCCGCCGGTGGAGTTTCCGGCCAGCGCCATGGCGGTCACCGATACCCGCATGGCCACCGTGCTGAGCAAGGGCGACATCCGCATCTCCACCGTCGAGCATTTGATGTCGGCCTGCGCCGGCCTGGGCATCGACAATCTGTACGTGGACGTGAGCGCGGAAGAAATTCCCATCATGGACGGCTCGGCTTCGTCCTTTGTCTATCTGCTGCAGCAGGCCGGCGTGCAGGAGCAGAACGCGGCCAAGAAATTCATCCGCGTGCTGAAACCGGTGGAAGTGCGGGAAGGCAAGCCGGGCAACGAGAAGTGGGCGCGCCTGGTACCGCACGACGGCTTCAAGCTGGACTTTTTCATTGAATTCAACCACCCGGCGGTGGATGGCACGGCGCAGCGCGCCACCATCGATTTCGGCGACGTCACCTATGTGCAGGCAATTGCCCGCGCGCGCACCTTCGGCTTCATGCAGGACGTGGAAATGCTGCGCGGCATAGGCCTGGCGCGCGGGGGCTCGCTGGAAAACGCCATCGTGATGGACGAGTACCGCATCCTCAACGCGGACGGCTTGCGCTACGACGACGAGTTCGTGCGCCACAAGATCCTGGACGCGATCGGCGACTTGTTCCTGGTCGGCCATCCGCTGGTGGCCAGCTACGAGGCGCACAAATCCGGCCACGCGCTGAACAACCAGCTGCTGCGCGCGCTGCTGGCAGACCCGCAAGCGTATGAAATCGTGACCTACGACACGCTGGAATCGGCGCCGGAATCGTATGTGCGCCAGATGACGCACGAGTGGGACCTGAACCAGTAAGCTAGTAATCGGGCCGGTCGCGGCGGCGCTGCACCAGTAGCTGCAGCGCCTGGATCAGGCTGTCGTTCTGCTTGCTTTGCTCGAGCGACTTGCTCAATTCTTCGAAGGCGGTGACAGCGGTGGGCGGCAAGGTCAGCGCCCGCATCTGCTCCTTGATCTCGGCCGCCTTCATCATCTGCACGCGCAGCTTGATGTTGTTGATGTGCCAACCGCGCTTGAGCAGTGCATCCTGCAATTTCGGCAACTGTTGCTTGAGCTTGGCCGCCACGGCCGAGCTGGGCGTAGAGAGCAGCAAATTGCCCTCTTCGAAAGCCAGGATCTCGCACAGGCTGAACATGGTGGGCAGAGTGGCGGCGCAATCCTTCTGCAGCGCGGCCATGCGCTCGACGGCTGGCAGCAGGGCCGCCATCTTGTCATTTCTTTTCAGAAAGTCCGTGGCCACCTTGGGTGTCCGGCCTTGATTGAGGGAATTGAAGAAGCGCATGGCCGCAACATACCACAGCCCGCCTGCCAGCCCAAGCGAACTGAGCCGCATTCGCCCACATTCGGGGTCTGACCCCGATTGGGGGGGAATGCGGCTCAGTTCGCTTGTAGGAATGGGACGGAAGTGGCGGAAAAATCCGGATTAGTTACAATTGTGGCTATTGTTATAAAGGGCAATAACCCAACCTTGGCCGGACGGCATGATAAAATCATCGGTCTTTTGCCCCCGGCAAGCTGAGCACCTTACACCATAGCTTTTTTTAACGGCGTTAACCAATGTCCTTACTGACCCAGATTTTCGGCAGCCGCAACCAGCGTCTGCTCAAGCAATATCAAAAAACGGTACGCGAAATCAATGCGCTCGAGCCGGCCATGGAAAAGCTGTCGGATGCCGAGCTGCAGGCGAAAACCCCCGCTTTCAAAGAACGTATCGCCAACGGCGAGGCGCTCGACGCGCTGCTGCCGGAAGCCTTCGCGGTCTGCCGCGAAGCCTCCAAGCGCGTCTTCAAGATGCGCCACTTCGACGTCCAGCTGATCGGCGGCATGGTGTTGCACTTCGGTAAGATCGCCGAAATGGGTACCGGCGAGGGCAAGACCCTGACCGCGACCCTGCCGGCCTACCTGAATGCGCTGTCCGGCAAGGGCGTGCACATCGTCACCGTCAACGATTACCTGGCCCAGCGCGACGCCGACACCATGGGCAAGCTGTACGGCTGGCTGGGCCTGAGCACCGGCATCAACCTGTCGCAGATGGAGCACGCCGCCAAGCAGGCGGCCTACGCGTCCGACATCACTTACGGCACCAACAACGAATTCGGCTTCGATTACCTGCGCGACAACATGGTCTTCGAAGCGCGCGACCGCGTGCAGCGCGCCCTGAACTTCGGCATCGTCGATGAAGTCGACTCGATCCTGATCGACGAAGCCCGTACCCCGCTGATCATCTCCGGCCAGGCCGAGAACCACACCGATCTGTACTACAAGATCAACGAAGTGCCGAAGATGCTGACCCAGCAGGTCGGCGAGGAAACCTCGGACGGCAAGGGCAAGATCGAAGTGCCGGGCGACTACACCAAGGACGAGAAGGCGCACTCGGTGCTGCTGACCGAAGCCGGCCACGAGAAGGCCGAAGCCATCCTGGTGCAGATGGGCCTGCTGCCGGAAGGCGCCTCGCTGTACGATTCGGCCAACATCACGCTGGTGCACCACCTGTACGCGGCGCTGCGCGCGCACGCGCTGTACTTCAAGGACCAGCACTACGTGGTGCAGAACAATGAAGTGGTGATCGTCGATGAATTCACCGGCCGCCTGATGACGGGCCGGCGCTGGTCCGACGGCCTGCACCAGGCCGTGGAAGCGAAAGAAGGCGTGAAGATCCAGAACGAGAACCAGACCCTGGCCTCGATCACCTTCCAGAACTACTTCCGCATGTACGGCAAGCTGGCCGGCATGACCGGTACCGCCGACACCGAAGCGTATGAATTCCAGGAAATCTACGGCCTGGAAACCGTGGTGATCCCGCCCAACCGCCCTTCGGCGCGCAAGGACAAGCAGGACCAGGTCTACAAGACCAACCAGGAAAAGTACAACGCCATGATGCTGGAGATCCGCGAGTGCTACGACCGCGGCCAGCCGGTGCTGGTGGGTACCACTTCGATCGAGAACTCGGAACTGCTGTCGGCCATCCTGACCAAGGGCGGCCTGCCGCACAACGTGCTGAACGCCAAGCAGCATGCCCGCGAGGCGGAAATCATCGCCCAGGCGGGCAGCCCGAAAGCGATCACCATCGCCACCAACATGGCCGGCCGCGGTACCGACATCGTGCTGGGCGGTAACGTGGAAAACCAGATCAAGTTCATCGACGCCAACCCGGCCCTGAGCGACGCCGACAAGGCCGCCCAGGCCAAGGCGCTGCGCGACGGCTGGCAGGCGCTGCACGAACAGGTGGTGGCCGCCGGCGGCCTGCACATCGTGGGCACCGAGCGCCACGAATCGCGCCGCGTCGACAACCAGCTGCGCGGCCGCGCCGCCCGCCAGGGCGACCCCGGCATGTCGCGCTTCTTCCTGTCGCTGGACGATCCTTTGCTGCGCATCTTCGCCGGCGACCGCGTGCGCGCGGTGATGGACCGCCTGAAGATGCCGGAAGGCGAACCGATCGAGGCGGGCATCGTGTCGCGCTCCATCGAGTCGGCCCAGCGCAAGGTGGAGGCGCGCAACTTCGATATCCGCAAACAGCTGCTGGAGTACGACGACGTCGCCAACGACCAGCGCAAGGTGATCTACCAGCAGCGTAACGAGCTGCTGGAGGCGACCGATATCTCCGAGATGATCGCTTCGCTGCGCCACGGCATGTTCACCGACATCGTGCGCGAGTACGTGCCGGCGGAGTCGGTGGAAGAGCAGTGGAACATCCAGGGCCTGGAAGCGGTGCTGGCCGGCGAGTGGCAGGTGCAGGTGGACCTGCAGGGCGCGCTGGCGGCCGACTCCAGCCTGACCGACGAGGAAGTGCTGGAGAAGGTGCTGGCCGCGGCCGACGCGGTCTACCAGGCCAAGATCGACATCGTCGGCAAGGACGTGTTCGGCGGCTTCGAGCGCAACGTCATGCTGCAAAGCGTGGACAGCCACTGGCGCGAGCACCTGGCCGCGCTGGACCACCTGCGCCAGGGTATCCACCTGCGCGGCTATGCGCAGAAGAATCCGAAGCAGGAGTACAAGCGCGAGGCGTTCGAGCTGTTCGGCCAGATGCTGGACCTGATCAAGAACGAGGTGGTGCGCAACGTGATGACGGTGCGCATCCAGTCGCGCGAGGAAATCGACGCGGCCGAAGCGGCGATGCAGGCCAGCCACGTGGAGAACGTGCATTACCAGCACGCCGACTTCAACCCGAACGCGGCGCCGGAAGAGCTGCTGGCGCCGACCGCCGCGCCGGCCGCGTCCGACGACGGCGTGCGTGTGGGCCGCAACGACCCTTGCCCTTGCGGCAGCGGCAAGAAGTACAAGGCTTGCCACGGCAAGCTGGCGTGATTTGCGCCGATTAAAAAGACCGGAGCCCAGCTCCGGTTTTTTTTTCGCCTAGGCCCGGGCCGGGGAGCTGCGCGGGATCAGGATGCGCACCGCCGTGCCCTGTCCGGGCTGCGACTCCACCGTCACCCGTCCGCCCAGCACGCCGGTCACGATGTTGTACACGATGTTCATGCCGAGCCCGGTGCCGCCGCGTCCCATCTTGGTGGTGAAGAAGGGGTCGAACACGTGCCGCCTGACGTCGTCGGCCATGCCGGCGCCGTCGTCGCTGAAGACCACCTCGACCATGCCGCCGTCCAGTTCGCGCGCCACGATGGCGATGCTGCCGCCGCTGCGTCCTTCGAAGGCGTGCGCCAGCGCATTGTTGATCAGGTTGGTGAAGATCTGGTACCAGCTGCCCGGATAGGAATCGAGCGCCAGGCCCGGCGGCACCTCGACCGTGGTGCTGCAATGGGCGCGGCGCAGGCGCGGCACATAGGTGGCGGCCGTGTCCTGCACCACCGCCTGCAGCTTGAACACGCGGCGCTGGTCGTTGGTCTGGTCCACCGCGATCTGCTTGAATGAGGCGATCAGGTTGGCCGCCTTGTGCAGCGAGCCGGAAATCAGCGCCGAGGCCAGCTTCACTTCCTCGTTGTAGGTGGTCAGCGCCGAGCGGCGCAGGCTGCCGCCCACCAGCATGGCTTCGAATTCCTGCACCCGGTCGCCCAGCGCGGTCGAGGCCAGCAGGCTGTTGCCGATCGGCGTGTTCAGCTCGTGCGCGATGCCGGCCACCAGCGAGCCGAGCGAGGCCATCTTTTCCGCCGCGAGCAAGTCGTGCTGGGTGCGCTGCAGAGTTTGCAGCGCGTGCGACAGGTCGCCGTTGGCGCGCTCCAGCTCGGCCGAGCGCTGGCGCACCCGGCTCTCCAGCGACACGTTCAATTCTTCCAGTTCCTGCTTGGCCTTCAGCTCGGCCGTCATGTCCAGCAGCGCCCAGATGATGGCGTCCACCCCGTCCAGCGTCAGCGAGGACGACCAGATCGCCACCTGGCCGCTGCCGCCGTCGCGCAAGGCCATGCTGGCCACTTCGCCGTGCACGCTGCCGTTGCGCATGTACAGCTGCCAGATCCGTTCGCGTTCCTCCGGCGCGCCCCAGAAGGTGAACGAGTCCGAGCGCTGGCCGATCAGCTGTTCCGGGCCGTAGCCGAAGGCGCGCGTGAGGGCCTGGTTGGCGCCGATGATGTGGCCGTTGCGGTCGGTTACGCTGAGCGGCAGCGGCGCCATGTCGAACAGGGTCTTGAAGCGCGCTTCCGATTCGGACAGGCGCTGCTGCGACGCTTCCAGCTGCAGCACCCGCTCGCGCAGCGCCACGCTCATCGAATTGAGCGAGCGCGCATAGACTTCGATTTCGTCGCCTTCGCCTTCCGGCGGACGCTGGCCGAAGGCGTCTTTCATCATCTCGCCGGTCTGGCTGGTGAGGGCGCGCAGGCGCCGTCCGATGCCCTGGGTGAAGGCGTAGAACAGCAGCACGCCCAGCGCCAGGCCGAACAGCGAGATCAGGCCGGACTGCAGGAATACTTCTTCGCGTGCCTTGTCCAGTTCGCTGGTCGACAGGCCGAAGTTGAGCGAGCCGACCTGGTTGTCCTTGAGCAGCATCGGCGCGCGCGCGTGCAGCGTGCCCTCGCGCTGCCAGGTGCGCACGCCGTTCATGGCCGGCGCGGTGCCGTTGCGCAGCGCCACCGGCAGCTCGGCCGGACGCTCGCCCGCGCTGGCCACCGGCACGTCGTTGTGGTCCAGCACCACGATGTAGCGCACGAAGCTGTCCTGCGGGTCGGACAGCATCTCGTTCCAGTAGTCGTTCAGCTCGCTGAGCCGGCCGCGGATGGCGTAGGGGCTCAGCGTGAGGTTGAGCGTGACGGCGTATTCGTGCGCGACCCGTTCCGCGTTCTTGCCCACCGCGTTGTCCATCACGCGCTGGCTGTTGCCGATCAGCAGGGCCACCACCAGCGCCTGGACGATGGCACTCAACAACAGAAACTTCGCGCGCAGCGATAAACTCACACCCACTCCTAGCTGTCCAGGACGCCCCTCGTCCCCATCCAGCAATATACCGCATGCAACTAGGCCCAGGAGTGCCAAGATCGCCTGGACCGTGCCGTCCTGCTTGCCGCCGGCGCGCTGGCCGACATGAAAACGCCCGCCGGGTTGCCCGGGCGGGCGTTGGTCGTGCAGGCAGGCGTGTGGCTTACGGCAGGGTCAGGATGACCTTGACCGTGTCGTCCACCGCCGACTTGTCGATGTAGCCGATGGCTTTCGGATCGTCCGCCACGGCCTTCTTGACCTCGGCGTTGCCCTTGTATTCCTTGGGCGGGGTGGCCTTGCCGGTAAATACCAGCTTGGACCAGATCGCCTTGACCTGGGCCGCGTCCTTCTCCGCCACCTTCTGGTAGAAGTCGTTGCGGATGGCCGAGCCTTCAGCCTGGTCCACCGGCGTGAACATGTTCGATTTGCCGAGGAAGAACTGGGACGCCTGTTCCGAGAACATGCGCGTGGCCGGGTTGGCCTTGTTGACGATCACCACCGTTTCGGCGGCGGCCGGCACGCTGGCTGCGGCGAAGCCGGCCAGCATCAGGGAAGTCATTATTTTTTTCATGGGTTCACCTTAGAATACGAAATCCAGACCGGCCGCAACCACGGTCACGCTGTCTTTCTGGCCGGCGGCCGGCGTGAAGATCAGCTGGCCCGACTTGACCTTGGGCTTGACGCGGTCGACCTGCACCTTGAGCGCCATCGACTTGGCGAAGTCCCAGCGTACGCCGATCAGGTCGGTCGATTGCTCGGGCGAGATCAGCAGGTTGTTGACGGCGCCGTTCAGCGTCGGGATCTTGGCCAGCGCGGCCGGCACGGTGATCGAGCTGCCTGCGCCCTTGACGGCGGCGTGCGCGTAGTACGGCAGCACCTTGCCGACGCGGTAGCCGGCCATGGCGTACCAGGAATTGGTTTCCGGGATGTAGACCGGGTCGTGCGCGCGGCGCTGCGCGTACTCGGACTGGATCACGATGTTGTTCCAGTCCACCGTCACGCCCAGCTCGGTGAAGCTCATTTTCTTGCCGTCGACGATGCCCAGGTCGCGGCCCAGCTGGCCGAAGCCGACCTGGGTCAGCGTGGCGGCCAGGCTGTTGATCGGCAGCAGGTTGTCGCTGTGCAGCTCGGCGCGGGCGTGGCCCAGGCGCACGGTCACCGGACCGCGTTCGAGCGACAGGCTGACGCCCTGGGCCGGTGCGCGGTACTTGGCCACGGAGCCGCCGGCGGTCGGCACGAACAGCTTGCCGCGGCTGGAGCCGAAGAAGGCTTGCGCGGTGAAGTTGGTGTCGCCGAAGGCGTGCTGGTAGTTCACATCGACGCCGTCCACGTTTTCAATCGGGTCCTGGCCGTAGACTTCGATCGGCGGACGCATCATGGTGTTGGCGTAGCCCACGTTCTGGTAGTCGGAAATCAGGAAGGCGGGGATCACCACGCGGCCGACGCGCACATTGATTTCATCGTTGACCTTCATTTTCAGGAAGGCCCAGGTCAGGTCGGTGGTGAAGCTGGGGCTGGTGTTCTTGCGGGTCAGCACCTGCGCGGTGCCCGACAGCCAGTCGTTGATCTTGTAGGTGGCTTGCAGGCCGAGGTTGCTGTCCAGGCCCAGGCGCGGGCTGTCGCCGACGCCGGTCGCCTGGTTGTAGCGGGCAAACTTGGCGGTGTCTGTGTTGCTCTTGGCGGCGGCCAGCGTGCCGAAGCCGCTGATGCTCAGATTGCCGTCGTCCAGGGAGCCTGCCTGGGCTTGCATGACGCTGCAGGCCGCCAGCACGGATGCTACTAGAAGTTGCTTTTTCATCGTACGGATTCCAATCACTCTATTTTTCGGAGAAGCGGCAAGCACGGGGCACCGCATGCGTCGCTAACCTTAGTTGAAATTTCTCTGAGGCATGATTATGAAAACGTTGTACTGAACAAAAGCTCTAAAATTCTGTGGCTTTTTAGCGATGTTATGCTGCGTTTTCGGCATCATTGCTGCACGTTTGGCCGAATTTTTAATATTGGCGGGAAAACAGTGATGGTCTGGAAAGTAACCGAAAGTAGTGCGCCGCACCGTCCGGCTGTAGGCATTACAATAACGGCTTCCCTACACTAGCCCGAGAATCCAAATGGCCGTCAATTCCCCCATTCCTGTCGCTGCTGATCTGAAGCCGGTTGCCGGCATCGAGATCGGTTTTGCCGAAGCCGGCATCAAGAAGCCGAACCGCAAGGACTTGCTGGTGCTGCGCCTGGCGCCGGGCGCCACCGTGTCCGGCGTGTTCACCTTGAACCGCTTCTGCGCCGCGCCGGTGCAGATCTCGAAAGCCAACCTGGCTGCCGTAAACGCCGGCGGCCAGCCGATCCGCGCGCTGATGGTCAACACCGGCAACGCCAACGCCGGCACCGGCGAAGAGGGCCTGGCGCGTGCGCAGCAAAGCTGCGCGGCGCTGGCCGAACTGCTGGGTTGCGGCGCTGGCCAGATCCTGCCGTTCTCGACCGGCGTGATCCTGGAGCCGCTGCCGGTGGAGCGCATCGTGGCCGGCCTGCCGGCCGCCGTGGCCAACCTGACCGCCGACAACTGGTTCAACGCGGCCGAAGCCATCATGACCACCGACACCCAGCCGAAAGCCGGCTCGCGCACGGTGGACATCGCCGGCCACAAGGTGACCTTGACCGGCATCTCCAAGGGCGCCGGCATGATCAAGCCTAACATGGCCACCATGCTGGGCTTCCTGGCCTTCGACGCCAAGGTGGCGCAGCCGGTGCTGGACGTGCTGGTCAAGCAGGCGGCCGACCAGTCGTTCAATTGCATCACCATCGACGGCGACACCTCCACCAACGACTCCTTCATGCTGGTGGCCACCGGCGCCGGCACGCTGGAAGTGAACTCGGTCGACTCGCCTGAATTCAAGGCGCTGGCCGCGGCCGTTACGGAGCTGTCGGTATTCCTCGCGCAAGCCATCATCCGCGACGGCGAAGGCGCCACCAAATTCATGACGATCACGGTGGAAGACGGCAAGAACATGGAAGAATGCCGCAAGATCGCGTACTCCATCGCCCACTCGCCGCTGGTGAAAACCGCTTTCTTCGCCTCCGACCCCAACCTGGGCCGCATCCTGGCCGCGATCGGCTACGCCGGCGTGGACGACCTGGACGTGAGCAAGCTCAACCTGTACCTGGACGACGTGTGGGTGGCCAAGAACGGCGGCCGCAATCCCGACTACAAGGAAGAAGACGGCCAGCGCGTGATGAAGCAGAGCGAGATCGGCGTGCGCGTGAAGCTGGCGCGCGGCGAGGCCAAAGCCACGGTCTACACCTGCGACCTGTCGCATGACTACGTCAGCATCAACGCCGACTACCGTTCCTGATATGGCGACGCCCCTCGAGCAATTCCTGGTGCGCGCCGAAGCCCTGCTGCAAAGAGTGGAGGCGATCCTGCCGCACGGTCCGCGCGAGCCGGACTGGAAGCTGGGCTACGCCTACCGCTGGCGGCGCCGCAATGGCGGCGCCAGCCATTTGCAGGCGGTGACGCACGTCTCTAGCATCGCGCTGGACGATCTGCACAACATCGCCCCGCAAAAGGCCGCCATCGAACAGAATACGCGCCAGTTCGTTGCCGGCCGCCCGGCCAACAACGTGCTGCTGACGGGCGCGCGCGGCACCGGCAAATCGTCGCTGATCAAGGCCTGTTTGAACCAGTTCGCCAAGAATGGCTTGCGGCTGATCGAAGTCGACAAGGCCGACCTGGCCGAGCTGCCGGACATCGTCGAGCTGGTGGCGGGCCGCCCCGAGCGCTTCATCATCTTCTGCGACGACCTGTCGTTCGAAGAGGGCGAGAGCGGCTACAAGGCGCTGAAGGTGGCGCTGGACGGCTCGATCGCCGCGCAATCCAACAATGTGCTGATCTACGCCACCTCCAACCGGCGCCACCTGATGCCGGAGCGCATGGCCGACAACCTGAGCTACAAGCACGACGAGGACGGCGACCTGCATCCGGGCGAAACGGTGGAGGAGAAGATCTCGCTGTCGGAGCGCTTCGGCCTGTGGCTGTCGTTCTACGCCTTCAAGCAGGACGATTACCTCGACATCTGCGGCCACTGGCTGGCCAGCTTCGGCTGCACCCCGGCGCAGGTGGAGGCGGCGCGCGGCGAGGCCTTGCGCTGGGCGCTGCAGCGCGGCTCGCGTTCCGGCCGCGTGGCCTGGCAGTTCGCCAAGGACTATGCCGGCAAACTCCCCGATGAAAGCAATGTGAATGACTGATAAGAAAGTGGACGTCGCCGTCGGCATCCTGATCAAGCCGAACGGCGACGTGCTGCTGGGCCAGCGCCCGGCAGGCAAGCCCTATGACGGCTATTGGGAATTCCCCGGCGGCAAAGTCGATCCGGGCGAGACGGTGCTGCAAGCGCTCAAGCGCGAGTTTGTCGAAGAGCTGGGATTGACCGTGAACAGCGCGCAGGAATGGTGCGGCGTGGAGTATGCGTACCCGCACGCCCATGTGCGGCTGCACTTCTACATCAGCCGCGACTGGCACGGCGAGCCGCAAAGCCTGGAAGGCCAGGCTTTCGCATGGCAGGGCACGGTCGGCGTCGAGCCGCTATTGCCGGCCACCATACCGCTGCTCGAATGGCTGGAGCAGATCCGCCACGATCCGGCGGCGCTGCCCTGATTTATTCCTCGTCCAGCGGATCGCGCGGCGGCGCGGCCGGGATGGCGTACTTTTCCTCGGCCCAGGCGCCCAGGTCGATCTGCTTGCAGCGTTCGGAACAGAAGGGGCGGTATTTGTTTTTTTCGCTCCACTCCACTTTGGCGGAGCAGGTCGGGCATGCAACTACGGTCATGGCGATTCTTTAAAAATTACAGAGCGTGAGCTCGAATGGTACATCTTCTTCCAGCGGCTTGGGTTTCAAATCGCCGCCCTGGGTGGTGAAACGCACCCACAGCATGTATTTGTTGGCGGAGATCTCGGGGATGGCGCCCATCGATTCGTCCAGCGTCAGCCGCAGCATCTGGTAGACCTTGCCTTGCAGCATTTGCTGGTAGCTGCCCGCATTGGCGATCATCTTCACCGGGCCGCCCGAGTCGCGCAGCAGGCGCAGCACCAGGGCCAGGGCGTCGAACAGCGGCGCCAGCGGCGCGAACCAGCCGGCGATGTCGTTGAAGCGCTGCTCGGCGCTGCGCTTTTGCCAGGCGTAATAGGAGGGCAGGTCGAATTCGCAGGCGCCGCCGGGGATGATGGTGCGGCCGCGTATGCTCATCAGCCATTCATTGTCGCGCACGTTCTGGCCGGTCTTGCCCTGCGCGCCCACCAGCGCGCTGCTCACGCTGTCCAGTTCGGACAGGATGGCGTCCAGCGTTTCAGCCTGTACATTCGGGTTGGAGCGGTAGCTCAGCAAAGTCTGGCGCTGGCGCTCCAGTTCCTGCAGCAGGTCCGACTTCAGGTCGGCCCGGCCTGCCACTTCGAGCATGTCGAAGATGGTGGACAGCGCGACATGGTGCTGCATGGGGTGTTCTTGATGCACAAAGAACTTGAATTTCTCGTACAGGTCTTCCAGCCGCAACAACGTGCGTATGCGCTCGTTGAAAGGGTATTCGTAGACAATCAAAATGACTTCCCTCTATAGATGGGCCTGCAAAGAATTCCGTGATTCTGAACCAAGCGAAGCAAAATTACAAACGTTGCGATGGTATTGTTATCGTTCCTGCCGAAAATGCCAGGTATAAATCGTGTAATCGCGCGATTTGCGGCTCCAATGCTGCTAAATCCCCCTCATTATTAATGATATCGTCCGCCGCTGCCAACCGCGTTGAACGCGGCGCCTGGGCCGCCATGATGGCTTGCACCTGGGCCGCCGGCATCTTGTTGCGCGCCATCACGCGCGCCACCTGCACCGCCTCCGGGCAGTCCACCACCAGCACGCGCTGCACCCGGCTGCGCCATGTGCCGGACTCGACCAGCAGCGGCACGTCGTAGATCACGTAGGGGCCGGTGGCGGCGGCGCCCGCCGCTTCGGCGGCGCTGCGGATCAGCGGGTGCAGGATGGCTTCCAGCCTGGCCTTGGCGGTGGCGTCGCTGAACACCAGCGCGCGCATGCGGGCGCGGTCCATGGCGCCGCTGGCGTCGGCCAACCCGGGGCCGAACTCGGCCAGCAGGGCCGGCATGGCGGGGCCGCCCGGCACGGTCATGCCGTGGGCGATGCGGTCGGTGTCGACGATGGTGGCGCCCAGTTCGGCGAAGCGCGCCGCCACCACGCTCTTGCCGCTGCCGATGCCGCCGGTCAGGCCGACGCTGAACTTGCCGCTGGCGCCGGTGCCGGTGCGTGGGCCAGTGCTGGTGCCTGTACTCACTTTACTGGCCCAGTACGCTGGAAGTGAACGCCGCCAGCGGACCGCCGAACATCAGCGCGATCAGGCCGGCCGCCGCCAGGTAGGGACCGAAGGGGATGGGGTTGTTGCGGCCGCGCTTGGCGAACACCATCAGGCAGATGCCGACCACCGCGCCCACTACCGACGACAGCAGGATGATGGTGGGCAGCGTGGCCCAGCCCAGCCAGGCGCCCAGCGCCGCCAGCAGCTTGAAGTCGCCGTAGCCCATGCCTTCCTTGCCGGTGGCCAGCTTGAACAGCCAGTAGATCGACCACAGCGCCAGGTAGCCGGCCGCCGCGCCGATCACAGCGTCCTGCAGCGGCACGAAGGTGCCGTTGATGTTGATCAGCAGGCCGGCCCACAGCAGCGGCAAGGTCAGGTCGTCCGGCAGCAGCTGGGTGTCGGCGTCGATGAAGGTCATGGCGATCAGCAGGTAGGCGAACAGCAGCGTGGCCAGGCCCATCCAGCCGCTGCCGAACTGCCACACCAGCGCGGCCGACAGCAGGCCGGTGCACGCTTCGATGATGGGGTAGCGCGGCGAGATCTTCGCCTGGCAGTTGCTGCATTTGCCGCCCAGCACCAGGTAGCTGACCACGGGGATGTTTTCCAGCGCGGTGATCTGGTGCTGGCAGTGCGGGCAGGCCGAGCGCGGCGCCACCAGGCTGTAGCGTGTGGTGTGCGGCAAGTCCTTGCCCAGCTCCGAGGCCACGTAGTTGTCCGACTCGCGCTGCATCATGATGGGCAGGCGGTGGATGACGACGTTGAGGAAACTGCCGATCAGCAGGCCGAAGATGCCGGCCGCGATCGCGGCGATCAGGGTGGCGGGCGGGGCGAACAGCAAGATATCCTGCATCGGTTGGGTTCCGTTGGTTTTCTGTGCAGACAGTATAAGGCAGGGCGCGGCACAACTACAGTTGCAGCTGCGCCATTTTTTCATACAAGGTGGCGCGCGAAATGCCCAGCAGGCGCGCGGCCTCGGTTTTCTTGCCGCCCGCCGCCAGCAGCGCCGCTTCGATGGCGCCGCGCTCGGCCGCCGCCACCACCTGCGCCAGCGGCTGCACGATGGCGGCCGCGCCCGGCCGGGCCGGGCCGCCATGGGGGCGCGGCAGGATGGTGTCGAAGTCGTCCGCCACCAGGCGCCGGTTGTCGCTGTGCAGCACGGCCTTCTCCAGCACGTTGCGCAGTTCGCGCACATTGCCCGGCCAATCGTAGCCGGCCAGCCGCTGCAGCGCGCCGGGCGTCAGTTCGCGCCGGCCCATGCCGGTGCGCTCGACGATCTGCTCCAGCGCGCCTTCGCACAGCGCTTCCAGGTCGGCCAGCCGTTCGCGCAGCGGCGGCAGCGTGATGGACAGCACGTTCAGGCGGTAATACAGGTCGCGCCGCAGGCGGCCCTGCGCCAGTGCCTGCACCAGGTCGATGCTGGTGGCGGCGATGATGCGCACGTCCACCTTGATCACCTTGTTCGAGCCCAGCGGTTCCACTTCCTGCTCCTGCAGCACGCGCAGCAGCTTGGCCTGGATCTGCAGCGGCATGTCGCCCACTTCGTCCAGGAACAGCGTGCCGCCGTGGGCCAGCTTGAACTTGCCGTCGCGGCCGCGCTTGTCGGCGCCGGTGTAGGCGCCGGGCGCCGCGCCGAAGAATTCGGACTCCAGCAGCGCCTCGGGGATGGCGGCGGCGTTGACGGCGATGAAGGGCTGGCTGGCGCGCGCGGAACTGGCGTGGATGGCTTGCGCCAGCAGTTCCTTGCCGGTGCCGGTTTCACCCAGCAGCAGCACGGTGCTGCCCAGCTGCGCCGCGCGCCGCGCCTGGCGTTTCACTTCCAGGCTGGCCGGGCTGTTGCCGACGTAGCTGGCCAGCGTGTAGCGCGGGCGGCGGTCTTCCACCAGCAGGCGGCGGGTTTCCGCCAGTTCGTCCTGCAGCTGGGAGAACTTGCCCAGCAGCGGCTTCAGGTGGTGCAGCTTGTCGTACAGGCAGATGCCGACCGCGCCGATCACCTGGCCGTCCGGCCCGGTCAGCGGCAGGCGCGACACCACGAACGTGTCGCTGCCGAAGGCCATCAGGTCGAGCAGGATGGGCTCTCCCGTTTTGACGACCTGGCGCATCAGGCTGTTGGGAATGATCTCCTCCACGTCGCGCCCCAGCAGCGATTGCGGGTCGGTGTAGCCCAGCATGTGCAGGTATTTGTCGTTGCACCAAACGATGCGCGCGTCGGTGTCGACGGCGATGGTGCCTTCGCACAGCGCGTCCAGCCGTTCCAGCAGCTTGGGGATGGCCAGGTGGCGCAGGCCGCCCGCGCCCGGGTTTTCGGTAAACCAGTGCAGCAAGTCCATCGCGTCCATCCCCGCAAAAGGGCCGATTGTGACGGCTCTTGCCCAGCCTGTCCAGCATTCCCAACACATTGTCTGGATTTCCAGACGGGATTTCTCCGTAATTCTACGCAGGATGTCCGGCTATCCAGACAATATGCGTCGCAGCGGCACCCCCGCATCACCCCGGCTTATATCTAACTGCTTGAATACAAAGGACTTTGTTTTCCGGGCATGGATAGTGCTATAGACAACGTTCTACCTTATTGGAGCGTGTATGAGCTTTCTGATTGTGTTGCTGGCGCTGGTGTTCCTGATGGTGGTCGCCTACCGCGGCTTCAGCGTCATCCTGTTTGCCCCGGTGGCGGCCATGCTGGCCGTGCTGCTGACCGATCCCGGCCTGGTGCCGCCCATGTTTACCAGCGTCTTCATGGACAAGATGGTGGGCTTCGTGAAGCTCTACTTCCCCGTGTTCCTGCTCGGCGCCGTGTTCGGCAAGGTGATCGAGCTGTCCGGCTTTTCCAAGTCCATCGTGGCGCTGGTGATCCGCCTGGTGGGGCGCGAGCGCGCCATGCTGGCCATTGTCATGGTGTGCGCGGTGCTGACCTACGGCGGCGTGTCGCTGTTCGTGGTGGTATTCGCGGTCTACCCCTTCGCCGCCGAGATGTTCAGGCAGAGCAACATCCCCAAGCGCCTGATTCCCGGCACCATCGCGCTGGGCGCGTTCACCTTCACCATGGACGCGCTGCCCGGCACTCCGCAGATCCAGAACATCATCCCGACCTCCTTCTTCCAGACCGACACCTGGGCCGCGCCCTGGCTGGGCCTGACCGGCTCCGTGTTCATCCTGGCGGTGGGCCTGGCCTATCTGGAGTGGCGCCGCCGCCAGGCGCTGGCCAAGGGCGAGGGCTATGGTAGCGGCCACAGCAACGAGCCGGAGGAATTCACCCAGCAGAGCCTGCCGCATCCGCTGGTGGCGCTGCTGCCGCTGGTGCTGGTGGGCGTGCTGAACAAGGTGTTTACCATGATGATTCCGCTCTACTACGGCAAGAGCCACAGCCTGGAGCTGGCCGGTTCGGCCAAGCCGGTGGTGACCGAAGTGTCGAAGGTGGCGGCCATCTGGGCCGTGGAGGCGGCGCTGCTGGTGGGCATCGCCACGGTGCTGGTGCTGGCCTTCGACACGGTGCGCCGGCGCTTCGCCGAAGGCAGCAAGCTGGCCATTTCAGGCGCGCTGCTGGCGTCCATGAACACGGCCTCCGAGTACGGTTTCGGCGCCGTGATCGCCGGCCTGCCGGGCTTCCTGGTGGTAGCCGACGCGCTGCGCGCCGTGCCCAACCCGCTGATCAACGAGGCGATCGCCGTCACTTCGCTGGCCGGCATCACCGGTTCCGCCTCGGGCGGCATGAGCATCGCGCTGGCCGCCATGTCGGACACCTTCATCCAGGCCGCCAACGCCGCCCACATCCCGATGGAAGTGCTGCACCGCGTCGCCTCCATGGCCAGCGGCGGCATGGACACGCTGCCGCACAACGGCGCCGTGATTACCTTGCTGGCGGTGACCGGACTGACGCACAAAGTGTCCTATGGCGACATCTTTGTCGTCACCTGCATCAAGACCATGGCCGTGTTCGTGGTCATCGGCGCCTACTACGCGTTCGGCATCTACTGAGCGATCTACCAAGGAGTTTTCCCATGTTGAAGAACAAATCCGCCATCGTCACCGGTTCCACCAGCGGCATCGGCCTGGGCATAGCGCGCGCGCTGGCCGCGCAGGGCGCCAATGTCATGCTGAACGGCTACGGCGACGCCGCCGCCATCGAGGCCATCGCCGCCGAGCTGCGCGCGCACGGCGTGCAAGTGCGCCACAGCGCGGCCGACATGGCGCAGCCGGACCAGATCGCCGCCATGGTGGCCGAGGCCACGGCCGCGTTCGGCGCGGTCGACATCCTGGTCAACAACGCCGGCATCCAGCACACCGCGCCGGTGCACGAGTTCCCGCTGGAGCAGTGGGACCGGATCATGGCCATCAACCTGTCGTCCAACTTCCACGCCATCCGCGCCGCGCTGCCGCAGATGCGGCAGCGCGGCTGGGGCCGC
>NZ_BAAKJE010000197.1:0-12566 GCF_059704565.1 Massilia sp. NBRC 108631 | reverse complement strand
TGTTGGTCTGGAAGGCAATGCCGTCGATGACGCTGATGATGTCGACGATTTTGCGCGAAGACTGGTTGATCGAGCCCATGGTGTCCACCACTTGCGACACCACCTGGCCGCCGCGCGCGGCCGTGTCGGACGCGGCCAGCGCCAGGCGGTTGGCTTGCTGCGCATTGTCGGCGTTCTGGCGCACGGTGGAGGTCAGCTGTTCCATGGCGGCGGCAGTCTCCTCCAGGTTGGAGGCTTGCTGCTCGGTGCGCTGGCACAGGTCCTGGTTGCCGGTGGCGATCTGGGTGGTGGCGGTGGCGATGTGCTCGGCGCCTTCGCGCACCTGGCCCACCACGCGCGACAGGTTGCCGCTGATGCCGTTCATCGCGCCGCACAGTTTGCCGATCTCGTCGTTGCTGTTGGTGGCCAGGTTGACCGTCAGGTCGCCCTCGGCGATGCGGCCGGCCGCGCCTTCGGCTTCGGCCAGCGGCCGCGTCACGTAGTTGCGCACCAGGACCATCAGCGCGAAGGCGAAGGCGCCCAGCGCGACAAAGCCGAACAGCACGTAGCGGTTGCGCAGGCGCACCGCGTCCACCGTGATCTCCTCGGTGTAGGCGCCGCCGGCGATCACCCAGTTCCAGTCCGGGAAGGCGGTGTAGGCCACCACCTTTTCGCGCGCGCTGCTCTCGCCGGGGTTCAGCCACGGGTAGCGGATGATGCCTTGCTTCTTCTCCAGGATTTCCTTGATGAATTCGCGGCCGCCGGCGTCCTTGCTCTCGAGGATGTTGGCGCCTTCCTTGGCCGGGTGCACCACCAGGGTGCCGTAGTTCTTGCCCGGGGTGGAGTTGAGCACGTAGAAATAGCCGGTCTGGCCCACTTTGATGGCCTTGATCTTGTCCTTCAGCGCCTGCAGCGGGGCGCTGATATCGACGCCCACGAACAGGATGCCGATCACCTTGCCGCCGGCGTCGCGGATCGGATCGTAGCGCGTCATATAGGTCTTGCCGAACAGGGTGGCCAGGCCGGTGTAGTTTTCGCCTGCGCGCAGCTTGGCGTAGCCGGGGTGGGCCCGGTCCAGCACGGTGCCGATGGCGCGCTCGCCGTTCTCTTTTTTCAGCGAGGTCGAGACGCGCATGAAGTCCTCGCCGGCGGCGGCGAAGATGGTGGCCACGCTGCCGCTGTTGCGCTGGAATTTGTCGGGCACGCTGAAGTCCATATTGACCACCCGCTCGCCGTTCTTCAGCGTGGGCGCCGGCTTGCCATCGACCGGAGTGCTGGTGGCTTGGTCCAGCGTGAACTTGTCGTCGAAGGAGGCGGCCAGCATGCCGGCGTAGCCCGCCGTTTGCGCTTTCAGCGTGGAGTTGAAGATGTCCACCATGTCGGTCACGCCCTTGAGTTCCTGGCCGACGGCCTGGGTGCTGTTGTCTTCCAGCAGATTGGTGGTGGCGTTGCTGATCATCAAGATCAGGATGCCGATGATGGCGCTGACCAGGCCGAAGGTGAACACGGTGATCTTGGCGCCGACGCCCCATTGGCGGGGATCGAATGTGAGCTTACGCATGCTGGGTCCCCTGTCGGATTGTTATTTTTTTACTTATGTTGATTTAATGAAGTTCTAAGCCTTGCCGGACGGATTGCTGGCAAAGTGTCACCTGTAGCGCGCGGCCTCCTCCGCGCGCCAGGTTGCCGTATCCCTTAGATGCGGCACGATATCCCCGCGCTCTAAAAAGCGTTTTGACCGGCTCCCTCCAAAGATCGCCGGTCTTTTTTTGCCCGTTGTACCGGACAACCCAGTTTCGCCTACACTGGCGTGCACTGCAACTAAAAAGGGGCGTTCCGATGATAGACCTGTACACCGCAGCAACACCCAACGGCCACAAGATTTCGATCGCGCTGGAAGAACTGGCGCTGCCCTATGAAATGCACGTGCTGGACCTGGCGGCAAACGTGCAAAAAGAGCCATGGTTCCTGGCCATCAACCCGAACGGCCGCATCCCGGCCATCGTCGACCGCGCAGCCGATCACTTCGCCGTGTTCGAGTCCGGCGCCATCCTGGTCTACCTGGCCGAAAAGACCGGGCGCCTGATGCCGTCCGATGCCAAGGGCCGCTCGCAGGTGCTGCAATGGCTGATGTTCCAGATGGGCGGCGTCGGCCCCATGATGGGTCAGGCCAATGTGTTCCACCGCTACTTCCCTGAAAAGATCCAGGCCGCCATCGACCGCTACCAGGGCGAGAGCAAGCGGCTGTTCCGCGTGCTGGACGGCCACCTGGCGCAGCACGAGTACCTGGCCGGCGACTATTCGATTGCCGACATCGCCAACTGGGCCTGGGTGCGCACGCACAGCTGGTCCGGCGTGGACGTGGACGGCCTGCCGCACCTGCAGCGCTGGCTGGCGCTGGTGGGCGAGCGGCCCGCTGTGCGGCGCGGCATCCAGTTGCCGCCGTCGAAACTGGATCGCGGCGCCAGCCCCGAAAAAGCCGAGCAATTTGCAGCCGAAGCGCGCAAAATGCTGGAAACCGGTCAATCACGCGAGCAAGGCGTCTAGAGCATGAAACTGTACACGAGCGCGCGCGCGCCCAATCCCCGCCGGGTGGCGATGTTCCTGGCCGAGAAGGGCGTCAGCCTGGACACCCAGCTGATCGACCTGGGCAAGCTGGAGAACCGCAGCGAGGCCTTCCTGGCCAAGAATCCCTTCGGCCGCGTGCCGGTGCTGGAGCTGGACGACGGCCGCGTGCTGTGCGAAACGCGCGCCATCTGTTCCTATCTTGAAGGCGCTTTTCCCGAACCTAACCTGATGGGGGAGGGCTTCGAGGAGCGCGCGTTCATCGAGATGGCGGACCGCCGCGTGGAATTGCACGTGTTCGCCGGCATTGCCAACTGCGTGCGCCACACGCACCCGGGCCTGGCGGCGCTGGAGCAGCCGCAGTTTCCGGAGTACGGCGCGGCGCAGGGCGAGAAGATGCGCGAGTGGGCGCGCTGGCTGGACCAGACCCTGGCCACGCAGCCATACGTGGCGGGGCAGCGCTTCACCATCGCCGACATCACGGCGTTCTGCGCCATGGAGTTCGCGCGCGGGCTGATGAAGTTCCGCCCGGGGGCGGAGGGCATGGAGCACCTGCAAGCCTGGCGCGACCGCGTCGCCGAGCGTCCCAGCGCGGCGGCGGGGTGATCCCCGGGCCATGAGCGCCGCGCGCCCGTCCGGCCGGTTCGCCACGCGGCGGCGGGTGCTGCGCGGGGCACTTTCCCTTGCCGGGACAGCCAGCGCGGGCAGCACCGGTGCTGCTGCCGCTGCGCCGGCGGCGCCGGCGGCGGCTGTGCTCAAGGTGGTGATCTTTGCGCTGGTCCCGTTCGGCATGCTGGACGTGGCGGGCCAGCCGGCCGGCGTTGCGGTCGAGCTGCAGAAGGCGCTGGCGCAGGAAAGCGGTCTGCCGATGGCCATACAGCTGGTGCCCTATCCGCGCGCCATCGCCATGGTGGCGGCGGGCGACGCTGACCTGGTGTTCAGTTTCCAGAATCAGCAACTGCAGGCACATGCGCACACGCTAGGCATGATTGCCAGCGGCGACGTGGTGGTGGTCGGCCGCGCGGGCAGCCGCTATGGCAGCCGGGCCGATTTGCGCGGCAAGAAGCTGGGCCACATCCGAGGCGCGCACTACGACGCGCAGCTGCAGTCCGATCCCGCCATCGCGCGCTACGAGGCGGTCTCGTACGAACAAATGGTGAAGATGCTGGTGGAAGGACGCTTCGATGCGGTGCTGGGCGCGCGCCTGTCGATACTGCACACGCTGCGCCTGCTGGGCATGCCGCGCGGAAGGCTGGGGCCGGAGCTGGTGGTCGGCAGGCGGGACATGCTGGTCCACTACGCCAACAAGCGCTACGACCCGCAGATCGCCGCCAGGCTGGAGCGCGCGCTGGCCGCCATGCGCGCGCGCGGCACGGCGGCCGCGCTGATGAAGCCCTACGAGGACGGCAGCGCGCCGTAGCGCCCTTTACAGCGCCTGGCGGTCCAGCCAGGCATCCACTTCCGGCATGCGGTCCCGGATCACGGCGGCGCGGTACTGCATGCGCGACACGGCCGTGTTGGTCTGGCTGCGCGCAGTGGCCGGCAAATTGGCGTCGGCGTAGGCCTTCAGCTTGTCCACCATGGCAGGATTGGCCGAGCCGCCCGCCAGGGCCGGGAAGTAGCCGGCGCGCGAGCTGCTTTCCACCAGCCCGTTCACCTTGGGCAGGTTGGCCAGCGCGAAGTCGAAGGCGCGTTCGCTGTGCTCCTGCGCCACGGCGGCGATGATGCCGGAGCCGATGGTGGCGTCCGGCTCGCCGCTGACGGCCAGCTCCAGCGCGCGCTGCGCCAGCGCCGGATCGATGGTCTGTCCCAGCAGGCCGTAAAGCTCGGCCTTGACGATGGAGGACTGCTCCGCCCTGGCTGCCGCGTGCAGCTGCTCCCACACGCGGCTATCGGCATTGCGCGCCACCACGCCCAGCACCACGCGGCGCAACGCCGGCGGCAGCGCCGCCTTGTCGCCGGCCAGCGAGGCGTCGTAGCGGCGGCGCGCTTCGACCATCACCTCGTCGTCGCCCAGCGCACCGAGCGTGTAGATCAGCTGCTCGCGCAAGATGGCGGTGGGGGAGGCCTCGCCGCTGCGCGCTTCCCAGCCCACGCGGGCCAGTACCGGCGCCAGGCGCGAGATGGCGAAGGCCGACAGTTTGGCGCGCGTGGCCTCGTTGTCGCGCGCGTAGATGCGTACCTCGTCGAACATGCGGGCGATGCGGCCCCACACTTGCGGCGCGGCGTCCACCGGCGTGGCGCGCGCCAGGCCCAGGGCGTCGGAGGCGGGCTGCTTGCCGGCCAGGCCCAGTGCCCAGCTTTCCGTCATCAGTCCGAGCTGGTCCAGCGGGGCCAGCTTGTCGAAGCTGGCCGCCAGCGCGGCGTAGGCCTTGGGCGCGTACACCGTGCGGTAGTAGCCGGCCTGGCCCGCGTTCACCAGCACCGGACCGCAGCCGGGCAGCGTGACGGTGGCTTTGCCGCCACTGACCACGGTGCGGCTGGCATCGGCCGCACCCACGGTCTTGGCCAGCACCGGTACGCGCCACGACAGGGCCTTCTTGTTCGGCTTGTCCTTGCTGTATTCGCCCTGGGTCAGCGTTACGCTGGTCTTGCCGTTGCGGCAGCTGTACTCGGACACGCGGATCAGCGGCACGCCCGGCTGCAGCGTGAAGTCGTGCGCGATGGCTTTCACCGGCTTGCTGGCGGCGCGCTCGATGTGCTGCCACAGCTGGTCCGACACGGCGTTGCCGTAGGCATGGGCCTTGATGTAGCTGCGCACGCCGGCGCGCCAGGCTTCCTCGCCCACGTAGTTTTCCAGCATGTTGATGACGGCGCCGCCCTTGGCGTAGGTGATCTCGTCGAACGCCGCATGCGCTTCCTCCACCGTGGCCACGCGCTGCACCACCGGGTGGGTGGTGGCCAGCGCATCGCGTTCGATGGCCGAGTTGCGCCCGGCCACGCGGTTCAGCGAGGTTTGCCATTCCGGGTGCTGCAGCGCGGTGGTGCGGCCCGCCATCCAGGTGGCGAAGCCTTCGTTGAGCCACAGGTCGTCCCACCAGCGCATGGTGACCAGGTTGCCAAACCACTGGTGCGCGGTTTCATGGGCGGCGATGCCGAACGCGGCCTGCTTGTCGGCCTGGGTGGCGATGGCCGGGTCGAGCAGCATCACCGTTTCAAAGCTCATGATGGCGCCCCAGTTTTCCATCGCCCCGAAAAACTGGCTGCGGCCGGGGGCTGCCACGTTGTCCAGCTTGGGCAGCGGGTAGGGGTGGGCGAAGTAGTCGTTGTACTCGCGCAGCACCGCTTTCGACGAATCGAGCACGAATTGCGCTTGCGGCAGGCGGCCCTTGACGGTGACCACACCCAGCTCGGTGCCGCCCTCGGTGGCGGTGGCGCGCTCGAAGTCGCCCAGGCCGAAGAACAGCAGGTAGGTGGACATGCTGGGCGTGGTGGCAAAGCGCACCAGCTTGCGGCCGCCATCGATGGCGGTGCTGCTCGCCACCGGCATGTTGGACACGGCCATCTGCTCGGCCGGCACGTCCGCTTCCAGCGCGAAGGTGGCGCGGAAGGCCGGTTCGTCCCACGACGGCACCATGCGGCGCGCGTCGGCCGCCTCGAACTGGGTGTACAGCGCGCGCTTCCTGCCGGCTGGGCTGTCATAGTCAAGCGAGAACAGGCCGGCGGCCTGGTTGCCGATCTTGCCGCTGTAGTCGATGGCCAGCTGGTAGCTGCCCTTGGCCAGCGGCTGGGCGAAAGTCAGGGTGGCGGTCTGCTTGCCGGCGTCGAGCGCGATGCCGGCGGCCTGCTGCACCGCTTGCCCTGGGCCGGCGGCGATGCTGGCGCTGGCCAGCGCCAGGTCCAGCGCGTGCAGCGTGATGGCGGAGGTGGGCTGCAGCACCTCGATGGCGATCACCACGCGCGCGCTGAAGCTGGCCGCCTGCGCATCCGGCTTGAGGGAGATGGCGTAGTGGCTGGGGCGCACGTTGCGCGGCAGTTGGGTCGTGGCCAGGCTGTCCGCGCCGGCAGCGCCTTTGCCGGGTTTGGCCGGTTTCGCTTTGGCGGCCTTGGCGGTTTCGGCGGCCTGCGCCGGCGCGGCTGCGGCAAGCGCAGTCAATGACAGGATGGCGGCTGAAATCAGACTGCGCTGCATGCGGTGCTCCAAGGATGATTTTTCAAGTGAGCAATGTAGCCGCATTGGGCAGCGCGGTCAATGTGCGGCGTGTTGCACGGCGTCTTGTGCGCCATGCGGCTCAGGCATGGGGAGCAGCATGGTCAGCTTCAGGTCTTGGCGCCGGGCCAAATGCAGCGTTACCTGCTGATAGCCCAGCGCGCCGCGTGCCGGATGCTGGAATCGGCGCACGCCGCCTTCGCGGCCCAGCACGTCCTGCAAGTTCCACAGTTCACGGAACTCGCAGCTGTCGCGTGCGAGTTCCGCGATCAGCGAGGCCAGCGGCTCCTGGCCGGCGTGCTGGGCCGTGTCGGCGCGGAATTCCGCCACCAGGCGCTGCGCGCGGTGCGGCCAGTCCACAATCAGGTTGCGCGCGGCGCGCTGGCAGAACATAAAGCGCAGCAGATTCGGTGGCCGGCCGTGCTGGTCCGCGCCGCCGTCCAGCCATCCGGCAAACAAGGCTGCGGCGTCCGCATTCCACGCGGCGGCATCCCATTGCAGGTCCAGCACGTAGGCTGGCGCTTGCACTGCCTGCACGATGGCGTCCAGCTCGCGCGCCGTGCCGTCTTCCTGTCCGCCATGCGCGCCATGCATGGCCCGCTGCGGGTCCAGCCGCTCGGCCAGGCTGAACAGGTACGCCCGCTCGGCGCCGCTCAGCTGCAGCACATCGGCCAGCCGCGCCAGCATCTGGGCGGAAGCTGCCACCTGCCGGCCCTGCTCCAGCCAGGTCAGCCAGGTAGGGCTGATCTCGCACAGCTGGGCCAGCTCTTCGCGCCGCAAGCCGGGCGTGCGGCGCCGCCCGCCGCCGGGCAAGCCCGCGCTTTGCGGACTGACGCGCTCGCGGTGGCTGCGGATGAATTCTCCCAGTTTATTGGTCGTCATCGTGTGCATGGCAGCATTTATACCAGGATAAGTTGTGGTCTTGTTACAGGATAAAAGCCCGCCTATTCTGCAACAACTCGTCCCTTCATGGAGAATTAAATGCAACAACAAAGCTATGTAGCCCAGCAATTCGGCAATACCGCCAGCAGCTATCTGAGCAGCAGCGTCCACGCGCAAGGGGCGGACCTGGCGGCGCTGCACGCCATCGCCCAGGGCATGCCGGCGCCCCGTGTGCTGGACCTGGGCTGCGGCGCCGGCCACGCCAGTTTCGCCGTGGCGCCGGCCGCGCAATCGGTGGTGGCCTACGATTTGTCAGCGCAAATGCTGGACGTGGTGGCTGCCGCAAGCCGGGAACGGGGCCTGCGGAATATCGGCACGCGCCAGGGGGACGTTGGCAAACTGCCGTTCGCCGACGCCAGTTTCGAGCTGGTGGTGACGCGCTTTTCCGCCCACCACTGGCCGGACGTGCAGGCTGCCCTGCACGAGGTGCGGCGGGTGCTGTGCGCCGGCGGCCGCCTTGTCGTCATCGATATCGTTGCGCCGCAAGCTGCGCTGTTCGACAGCACGCTGCAGGCCGTGGAGCTGCTGCGCGATGGCTCGCACGTGCGCGACTACCGGGTGTGCGAATGGGGTGCCAAGCTGGGAAACGCCGGTTTCGCGCATCAGTTGTCGCGCCAGTGGAAGCTGAGGATGCAGTTTGGCGAATGGGTGGCGCGCATGCGCACGCCCGAACTGCGTGTGCAGGCGATCCGCAGCCTGTTTGACACGGCGCCGGACGAGGCGCGCGCGTATTTCAGCGTGCAGGAGGACTATTCCTTCGACATCGACGCCGCCATGTTCGATGCCGTTTGCGCGCCGCAGGAGATTTACTGACGGCGCCCGGGCCGCGCCGCTAGGCGATGCGCTTGTACCAGGGCTGCAGCGGCAGCAAGGGCCGGTAGAAGGCGGCCAGGGCTTCGCTTTCGTCGAACTGGCGGTCCAGTGCCAGCACGCCAAACGGCGCCAGGCTGGCGTGGAACAGCTGCAGCACGCGCTGGCGCAGCAGCGGGCCGAAGTCGGGCAGGGCGCGGCGGCAGACGATGAGGTTGAATTCGTTGAAAGAGGCGTCCGTCACCAGGTTGTATTGCGCCCAGGTGATGCGGCTGCGCAGCTGCGGCAGCAGCACGGCGCGCCGGCCAACCACCTGGAAGTGGTCCATCAGGCGTCCGTGGCCCGCGCCGGCATGGTCATAGCTGGCCTGGCATTCGGCCACGCGCTCGAGCGGAATGGAGGCGTCCTGGGCTTCGGCCAGCAGCGCGTCGCTGGCGACGGTGCAATGCAGCTCGGTGCGCGCCAGCAGGCCTTGTTCGGCCAGCAGCACGGCCAGCGTCCAGGCCTGCTCGGCGCCGGCGCAGTCGGCCAGCCAGACCTTGGGCAGCGCCGCGCCGTGCAGGCAGGCGGCGGAGGCCTGGCGCAGCAGGCGCGCTTCTTCGGGATCATCGAACATGGTTGCCGGCGGCACGTGCAGCGCGCGCAGCACGGCGCTGGCGGCGCCGGGGTCGTGCAGCACCTGGCCTTGCAAGGCTGACAGCGTGCGCAGGCTGCGTTGCTGCAGCACGCCGCGCAGCTTGCGCCGCAGGATGGCGCGGTCGTGGCCCCGGAAGTCGTAGCCGTAGCGCTGGAACAGCGCTTCGGCCAGCAAGTCCAGTTCCAGTTCCTCGACTTCCGGCGGCGCGTCGCGCCGCATCGGGGACACATTTGTCATCGCGCGCTCATCAGTGCAGCCAGACCCGCATCAGCGACAGCAGCTGCGCCACGTCCACCGGCTTGGTGATGTAGTCGGAGGCGCCGGCGGCGATGCACTTGTCGCGGTCGCCCTTCATGGCCTTGGCGGTCAGCGTGATGATGGGCAGCGACTTGAACTTCGGTATGCGGCGGATGGCGCGCATGGTGTCGTAGCCGTCCATCTCCGGCATCATGATGTCCATCAGGACGATCTCGATGGTCGGATCGCGCTCCAGCACTTCGATGCCGTCGCGTCCGTTCTCGGCGAAGGACACCTGCATCTGCTGGCGCTCCAGCAGCGAGGACAGCGCGAAGATGTTGCGCAGGTCGTCGTCGACGATCAGCACCTTGCGCCCGGCCAGGCCGCTGTCGGCAGCGTGGATCTCTTCCAGCATGCGGCGCTGCAGCTCCGGCAGGCTGGCCTGGGAGCGGTGCAGGAACAGCGCCGTCTCGTCCAGCAGGCGCTCCGGCGAGCGGGCGTCCTTGATGACGATGGTCTTGGCGTAGCGTTTCAGCTTGGCCACTTCCTTGCGGTCCAGCTCTTTCGCCGTGTTGATTACGATGGGCAGGTCGCGCAGCGAGGAATCCTTGCCGATGATGTCGAGCAGGTCGAAGCCGCTGATGTCGGGCAGCGTCAGGTCCAGCACCATGCAGTCGAAGTGGTTGTCGCGCAGCGCCTGCAGCGCGCGCTCGCCGGTGTCCACCGCCACGATGCGCAGGTCGGAGTCGCCGATCAGGCTGACGATGGCGTCGCGCTGGTGCTGCTCGTCGTCCACCACCAGCAGGCTGCGTTTGCCGCCCAGCAGGAACTTCTGGATGCGGGTGAATTCCTCGTGCAGCGCGTCCTTGCTGACCGGCTTGTTCAGGTAGGAGATGGCGCCCTGGCGCAGCGCGCGTTCGCGCTCGCGCAGGCTGGACATCACGTGCACCGGGATATGGCGCGTGCTCGGGTCGCGCTTCAGGCGGTCCAGCACCGTGAAGCCGTCGATGTCGGGCAGGTCGATGTCGAGCAGGATGGCCGACGGCAGGTAGTCGCGCGCCAGCGACAGCGCCGAGTCGCCTTTGTGCGTGACGATGCCCTTGAAGTTCTTCTCGCGCGCGTATTCCAGCACGACCTTGGCGAAGCGCTCGTCGTCCTCGATGATGAGCACCGACGGGTCGCCGGCCGCCACCAGCCCGCGGTCGTCGATGGTGGCGCTGTAGATGGAGAGGTCGGCTTCCGGCTCCGCGATGGTTTCCACTTCCTGCGCCGGCGGCATGTAGACCACCTGCGGCGGCTGTACCGGTGCGCGCGTCGGCGGCTGGCGGCTCAGGTCGTAGTTGATGAATCCTGCGCGGTTGTAGGGCAGGAACAGGGTGAAGGTGGAACCACTGCCGACCACCGATTCGACGCGGATCTCGCCGCCCAGCAGGCGCGCCAGTTCGCGCGAGATCGACAGGCCCAGGCCGGTGCCGCCGTATTTGCGGGCGGTGGAGCCGTCGGCCTGCTGGAACGCTTCGAAGATCAGCTGCAGCTTGTCGGAGGCGATGCCGACGCCGGTGTCGGTGACGGCGAAGGCCAGCACCGCGTCCGCGTGCAGCAGGTTGGGGTGGTCGCTGCTGAAGCCACTGGTCACCAGGCCGATGGCCAGCGACACCTGGCCGTGGTTGGTGAACTTGAAGGCGTTCGACAGCAGGTTTTTCAGCACCTGCTGCAAGCGCGTGGTGTCGGTCATCACGGCGGTCGGCAGGTTGTCCGACAGTTCCACCGTGAAACCGAGGTGCTTGGCTTCTGCCATGTGGCGGAAGGTGCGGTCGACGTAGTTGCGCAGGTTGGCGAAGCGGTATTCGGACACATCCAGCGTGACGGTGCCGGATTCGATCTTCGACAAGTCCAGGATGTCGTTAATCAGCGTCAGCAGGTCCGAGCCGGAGCCGTGGATGGTCTTGGCGAACTCCACCTGCTTGCCGGACAGGTTGCCCTCGGGGTTGTCGCCCAGCTGTTGCGCCAGGATCAGCAGCGAATTTAGCGGCGTGCGCAGCTCGTGCGACATATTGGCCAGGAACTCGGACTTGTACTTGGACGACAGCGCCAGCTGGGTGGCTTTCTCTTCCAGCGCCAGCTTGGCTTGTTCCACCTCGCGGTTCTTGCGCTCCACCTCGATATTCTGCTCGGACAGCAGGCGGGCTTTTTCGGCCAGTTCCTGGTTGGTCTGCTGCAGTTCCTGCGCCAGCGACTGCGACTGCGTCAGCAGCGATTCGGTGCGGCTGTTCGCTTCGATGGTGTTGAGCACCACGCCGATCGACTCCATCAGCTGGTCCAGGAAGGACAGGTGGGTCTCGGTGAAGCGGTCCAGCGAGGCGATCTCGATCACCGCCTTGACCTGCTGCTCGAACAGGATGGGCAGCACCACGATATTGGTCGGCGGCGCCGCGCCCAGGCCGGACGAGACCACGATGTAGTCGCGCGGCACGTCGGTCAGCCAGATGCGGACCTTCTCCAGCGCGCACTGGCCGACCAGGCCCTCGCCCGGCAGGAAGGAGGTCGGCAGCTTGCGGCTGGAACGGTAGCCGTAGCTGGCGATCATGCGCAGGCGGGCGTCGGTTTCCTGCGAGTCCATCATGTAGAACACGCCGTGGTGGGCCGACACCAGCGGCGCCAGTTCGGACAGGATCAGCTTGGTCACGGCCTGCAAGTCGCGCTGGCCCTGCAGCAATCGGGTGAAGCGCGCCAGGTTGGTCTTCAGCCAGTCCTGCTGCGCATTTTTCTGCGTGGTTTCCTTCAGGTTGCGGATCATCTCGTTGATGTTGTCCTTCAGGTAGGACACCTCGCCGCGCGCCTCCACCTGGATGGAACGGGACAAGTCGCCGCGCGTCACGGCGGTCGCCACCTCGGCAATCGCGCGCACCTGGTTGGTCAGGTTGGCGGCCAGCTGGTTCACGTTCTCGGTCAAGTCCTTCCAGGTGCCGGCCACGCCGGACACGTTGGCCTGGCCGCCCAGCTTGCCCTCGGTACCGACCTCGCGCGCCACGCGCGTGACTTCCGATGCGAAGGACGACAATTGGTCCACCATCACGTTGATGGTGTCTTTCAGTTCCAGGATCTCGCCCTTGACGTCCACCGTGATTTTCTTGGACAAGTCGCCGCGCGCCACGGCGGTGGTCACCGCCGCGATGTTGCGCACCTGGCCCGTCAGGTTCGATGCCATGAAGTTCACGTTGTCGGTCAAGTCCTTCCAGGTGCCGC